>NZ_JBNNVQ010000038.1:0-53615 GCF_050280625.1 Pseudomonas sp. NPDC089569 | reverse complement strand
CGCAACTCCCTGGGCATCAAGCAACTGGAAAGCGATCCGTTCTCCGAGTACGTTCAAGAGAACGACAAAGGCGCCATCGTTAAAGGCATCGTGAAGGAAGTTGACGCTAAAGGCGCCATCATCACTCTGGCCGACGATATCGAAGCGACTCTGAAAGCCTCCGAAATCAGCCGTGACCGCGTTGAAGACGCGCGCAACGTTCTGAAAGAAGGCGAAGAAGTAGAAGCCAAGATCATCAGCGTTGACCGTAAGAGCCGTGTAATTCAGCTCTCGATCAAGTCGAAAGACGTTGAAGACGAGAAAGAAGCTATCCAGAGCCTGCGCGACAAGCCAGTAGCTTCGGATGCTCCAGTGGCCACCACTCTGGGTGACCTGCTGCGTGCTGCACAAGCGGAAAAGCAGAACTAAGTTCTGACTTTCTGTAAAAAAGGGCGACTTCGGTCGCCCTTTTTTTTGCCTGAAATTTGATGCCGAGGTGTGATGAGGGCTTCGCATTGGGTTGAAGCAAATCATTGTCACGGACTGTCTGTTTCTTTTGCAGGATCAACCGTTTATTTGCAGCTAGTCTTATGCGCAAGCGGGTGATGCCTGGGCTTGATGCCTGGCATAAGGATGTCAATGAACAAGCTCATTGTCGCAATAGCGTTGCTGACACTGGTGGGATGTACCACTAATGCCAAGACCCATGCGGTGCGTGGAGTCAGTGGTATTGAGGTTGATTGCTCGGGATTGGGATCTGGATGGGATAAATGTCACAAACGGGCAGCGAGGGAGTGCAAGGGGGCGGGCTACAAGGTTGTCGTGAGGTCTGATGACGTCAAGGAAGAGGATTTTTTTCCTTTTGGGTTTAATCCGGCGGGCTATCTGACGCGTACCATGCTGGTTATTTGCAGGTAAGAACTTTAGTTGCCGCGACATGTTTTATGGCTCCGGTGCCGGGCCTTGCGCGGTGCGCAGGTGAGGGGTAAAACTCGGGCTGTTCAAATTCGTCGGGGCGTGCTAAAACCTTTGAAGCGCTTTCCTAGCTGCTTGAAAAAGAAGGGAAAAATATGACGAAGTCGGAGTTGATCGAACGAATTGTCACCCATCAAGGTCTGCTCTCATCAAAGGATGTCGAGCTGGCCATCAAGACGATGCTTGAGCAAATGTCACAGTGCCTGGCTACGGGGGATCGTATCGAAATCCGTGGTTTTGGAAGCTTCTCCTTGCACTATCGTGCGCCGAGGGTTGGGCGTAATCCGAAAACCGGTCAGTCGGTTAGTCTCGACGGTAAATTTGTTCCACATTTTAAGCCGGGTAAGGAGTTACGCGATCGTGTGAACGAGGAAGAGGAGGAGGGAAGGTGATGCTCGACGCTGCTCAAGGAGCTGTTTATGCGTAACTTTAAGCGCGTAGTGTTTGCCGTATTTGGTCTGTTACTGGTTTTGGCTGTCGTGACGTTCGTTCTCGAGAATCAGCAATCGGTTTCATTGCTTTTCTTCGGCTGGGCAGGCCCGCAGCTTCCTGTGTCGGTGATTTTGGTGAGCGCACTGTTGATTGGCATGCTGATTGGTCCTGTTGCTGGCTGGTTTTTGTCGCGTTCGTCCAGGGCTGCAGGCAAGCGATTGACTTGATCTTTATATAGGCAGTTCAGCTGCATTACCGGCAATCGCAACTTGTTTGTATTCGCAGTAGGATCGTCGTTAGACATGTCATATGCAGCGCTCGCTCAGTGATGACTACTCCAAACTTTGATTTGTTTTAATTTCAGTAAGCTCCTTGGATTTGGCTTTATTGTCCAAATTTTAGGTAGTGTGATGTGAAGGTGCCGGCAGTGGCTCTGATGCATGCTTACTTGCGGGAGCTTCAGTAGTCGGTGTTGTAGGATTCACGTATCTCTTGCACATTCTGTCTGTTTTGGAATGGTTAAGAGTCGGTTTTCAGAAGCTGCAATTTTATCTGTCCTCGCAATTTTTTATCTCTGTTCGAGGTGCTAAATCGCTTTCTTAATGATTCTATTTGTGGGGAGTAGGGAGAGGGTTCTCTTTTGAGTTTTAGTTGTGGTGAATTTTTTCTGTGGTGGAAGTGGTTGAACGCTTTAAGTTTTTTATTTTGAGGGCTTTGTTCGGGCGCCGTATGAAGATGTTGTTCGAAGTGTGTGGGGCTTTATAGCGATTAAGTTGGTAGTAAGTCAAAGAGTATGCTGCCCATAGTAATGGCTTTGATTTTTATCGGTTCTTCAGTTCTTCTAATTTTCTCCATGTTTTATATGTTTTTTGCGGCGTTTTAAAGTGGTGGAATATAAGGGGAGCTATGATGGAAAAAATTGGATGAGCGAATCACGGGTTCTTGTTACCGGAGCTAGCGGGTTTGTCGGAAGTGCTCTTGTGGCGAAACTTTTGGCGGACGATAGATTTATTCCCGTAAGTGCTATTAGGGGCCTTTCGCGTGGCGTTTTACCTGTTGGGCACATTTCTTACGACTTGGAAAGCGGGATTTCTGTCGAAGCATTGCAAGGTATTGATACGATTGTACACGCGGCAGCCCGGGTTCATGTCATGGAGGGCTCGGGATCCGATGACCTTGAAGCGTTTCGCAGGGCAAATGTCGAGGGTACCCTAAGGCTGGCGCGAAGTGCGGTGCAGGCGGGCGTGAGACGCTTTATTTTTATCAGCTCAATAAAAGTCAATGGTGAGCATACATCGCCAGGTAAACCGTTTACGTCGTCTGATTTACCGGCTCCTGTTGATGCGTATGGTGTCTCGAAGTCCGAGGCGGAGCAGGCGTTGCGCGCGTTAGCTTTGTGTACAGGGTTGGAGGTTGTAATTATTCGACCTCCTTTGGTGTATGGGCCTGGAGTCAAGGCCAACTTTGAAAGAATGCTTGGTTGGGTTTATTCCGGTGTTCCGCTACCGTTCGGATCCATCTCCAATAAACGTAGTCTTGTTGCGCTGGATAACTTGCTGGATCTCATAGTTCTTTGTATTCAGCATTCAGCAGCGCCCGGAAATACATTTCTTGTCAGTGATGGTGAGGACTTGTCTACGACACAGTTGCTGCGGTGTGTTGCTCAGTCTTTGGGGGTGCGGTCGACTATCCTTCCGGTTCCCCAGCGAATACTTTCGATGTGTTTTATATTAATGGGTAAGCGTGCACTTGCTACCCGTCTGTGTGGATCGCTCCAGGTTGACATCAGTGACACTCGTGAGCAGCTTGGGTGGACGCCGCCGGTCAAAGTACAGCAAGCACTTGATGCGGTGGCTAGACATTATCAGGGAACGAAGAAGAGATGATCTTGTTGCTGCTAATCGGGGTTTTCCTGGTGTCGTTATTATTAACGTTCATTCTGCGATCCTATGCTCTTCGTAATCAGCTGCTGGATGTGCCCAATGCCCGTAGTTCTCACTCCGTTCCCACTCCGCGAGGTGGTGGCGTGGCAATTGTCGTGTCTTTTTTGGTCGCATTATCGGTTTGTGCAGTGTTTGGAGTGCTGCCTCCAGGGCAATTTGCGGGTTTGCTTGGGGCGGGGCTAGTCGTCGCCTTGATAGGTTTTGCCGATGATCATGGCCACATTGCTGCAAGGTGGCGACTGCTTGGGCACTTTGTAGCGGCAATCTGGGTGCTTGTCTGCTTCGGAGGCATCGCGCCGGTGACATTCGTTGGATTCACTCTCGACCTTGGGTGGTTTGGGTTGATTCTGGCTGCCGTATACCTGGTCTGGGTGTTAAATCTTTATAACTTTATGGATGGAATTGACGGTATTGCGGGTGCAGTGGCCATTTGTGTCGCTGTGGCGGGGGCGATCCTGTATTGGTGGTGTGGCTTCATGCAGGAGATGTGGGTGCCTCTATTGCTCGCCAGTGCATGTGCTGGTTTTCTGGTTTGGAACTTCCCGCCGGCAAAAATTTTCATGGGGGACGCAGGTAGCGGATTTCTCGGAATCATATTGGGGAGCATGGCGCTACAGGCTGGGTGGATACAGCCTCAATTGCTGTGGAGCTGGCTAATACTATTGGGCGTTTTTATCGTCGATGCTACTTACACCATGATGCATCGATTAATTCGGGGAGAAAGAGTCTACGAGGCTCACCGCAGTCATGCCTACCAATACGCGTCCCGCCAGTACTTGAGTCACAAGAAGGTAACGCTGGCGGTCATTTTGATTAATGTGTTTTGGTTGACGCCGCTGGCGCTGTGGGTGGGCAAAGGCGGGCTTGATGGTCTTGCGGGATTATTGCTTGCGTATTTGCCGCTTGTTGTGCTTGCGATTAAATACAATGCAGGCAAGGCGGAAATTTGACAGGAGATGAGCAGGCCCGTTTCCTTCTCCAGGAATCGTGTGGATAACGATTGAACAGATGTCGGCCACCTGAGTCTGAGGAGGCAGGCGGTCGGTCTGCTCTCAATAGGGCAAGATTGTATGGTAAGCTTCGTAAGTTTTTATAGGATGGTGGCACAAGGCTAGTAGCGGGCTGGCTTTCATCGAGGCCGTCCATGCGGGTTGATGCGCATCTCTTGAGCTGCACGGATGAATTGCAGGTTTCTGGCAGGGCTCTGTTGTGCGGGATTGGCCAGCTTTCTGGTTTTTTTGAGGTGTTTCCTGGCTGATTTTGCTTACCAGACTCTTCCTGCGGGCGTCTGCTTCGTATTGAGTTGATAATCGCGATACGCCCTCCTTTGGAAGCAGCGCATCAAGACATCCAACTGATGAGTCGGAACCAGGTTACGAATACCGTTTCTGGCCTGGGAAGTGAGGAGTGAAGTAATGAAAGTTTTGGTGTTGGGTGTTTCCGGAATGCTGGGTAATGCTGCCTACCGAGTCTTGTCCGCTAACCCCGAGTTGAGGGTTTTCGGTACAGCTCGAAGTGAAGGTGCCCGCAAGTTTTTTTCACCGGCGTTGGCCGAGAACATCGTACTGGGCGTAGACGTCGAAAGTCAGGACTCTCTTATCAAGGCTTTCGGTACGGTCCGTCCCGATGTCGTGATCAACTGCGTAGGTTTGGTCAAGCAACTGTCCGATGCCAATGATCCGTTGATGGCGGTGCCGATCAATACGCTGCTTCCGCATCGTCTGGCAGCATTGTGTAAGGCCGGTGGTGCCCGACTGGTGCACATCAGTACCGACTGCGTCTTTTCCGGGAAGAAGGGTGGTTATCTCGAATCCGATTTCCCGGATGCCTATGACCTCTATGGTCGCTCCAAGTTGTTGGGTGAAGTGGATTACCCACACGCGATTACTTTGCGCACATCGATCATCGGTCGCGAATTGTCCGGTGCACGCAGCCTTGTCGGCTGGTTCCTTGCGCAACAAGGCAAAGTAGACGGTTTTACCGGTGCAGTGTTTTCCGGTCTGCCGACCATGGAGCTGGCACGAGTGATCAACGAGTTCGTCCTGCCACGACCGCACTTGCACGGCTTGTACCATGTGGCCGCCAAACCGATTAATAAGTACGACTTGCTAAAGCTTGTAGCGAGCACTTATGGGAAAGACACGGAGATTGTCCCTTCCGATAGGCTGACAATTGATCGTTCGTTGAATGCAGACCGTTTCACGGAGGCGACAGGCTATGTCGCCCCGGAATGGCCTGTATTGATCAAAAACATGCATGACTTCAATTAAGCGCAAGGTTTAGATAATGTTTGATAATAAAATACTGATGATTACCGGTGGTACTGGCTCATTCGGTAATGCTGTTCTTAATCGTTTTTTGAAAACCGATGTAAAAGAAATTCGTATTTTCAGTCGTGACGAGAAGAAGCAAGAGGATATGCGGATTGCGCTGAACAATCCGAAGCTCAAGTTCTACATTGGCGACGTTCGCGACTACGCAAGCATTCGCGACGCGATGAAAGGCGTTGACTACGTTTTCCACGCCGCAGCATTGAAACAAGTTCCATCGTGCGAGTTCTACCCGATGGAAGCTGTGCGCACCAACGTACTAGGTGCCGATAATGTCATGCAGGCAGCGATCGAGAACAAGGTCGATCGCGTTATCGTGCTCAGCACTGACAAGGCGGTCTACCCGATCAACGCCATGGGCATTTCCAAGGCTATGATGGAAAAACTCATGGTCGCCAAGGCGCGCATGCAGTCGGAAGGTGAGACCGTTTTCTGCGCTACCCGTTACGGCAACGTCATGGCTTCCCGTGGCTCCGTTATCCCACTGTTCATCGACCAACTGCGTGAAGGCAAGTCGATCACCATTACCGACCCGACGATGACGCGTTTCCTGATGTCCCTGGAAGATTCCGTCGATCTGGTGCTGCACGCATTCGAGCATGGCCGTCAGGGCGATATATTCGTTCAGAAAGCGCCTGCATCCACCATCGAAGTGCTTGCCCAGGCACTAAAAGAATTGTTCCAGAAAGACAATGAGATCCGCATCATCGGTACTCGTCACGGTGAAAAACTGTTCGAGTCGCTGGTTGCACGTGAAGAGTTGGCGAAAGCTGAAGACATGGGTCAGTACTACCGCGTGCCTGCTGACAATCGTGACCTGAACTACGCAAAATTCGTGGTGGAAGGCGAGACCGAGATCTCTGCTTTCGAAGATTACACTTCCCACAATACCGAACGCCTGGATGTCGAAGGCGTGAAGAAGTTGCTCTTGAAGCTGTCCTACATTCAGGAGCAACTGAATGCTTAAGGTAATGACGATTGTCGGGACCCGTCCTGAACTGATCAAGATGTCCCGCGTGATCGCCGAATTTGACGCGCACACAAAGCATATCCTCGTGCACACCGGGCAAAACTTCGACTACGAGTTGAACGAAGTGTTCTTTGAGGAAATGGGTATCCGTAAGCCGGATCACTTCCTCGGAGCAGTCGGCAGCAACGCCGCGCAAACCATTGCGCGCGTCATCGAGAAAGCCGATGAAGTACTCGAGGCCGAGAAGCCGGATGCCTTGATGCTCTACGGCGATACCAACTCTTGCCTGGCCGTCATCGCTGCCAAGCGCAGAAAAATTCCGGTCTTCCATATGGAAGCCGGTAACCGCTGCTTCGACCAGCGTGTCCCGGAAGAGCTGAACCGCAAAGTTCTCGACCATTTGAGCGACATCAATCTGGTGTTGACCGAGCATGCTCGTCGCTATCTGCTCGACGAAGGCATTCCGCCGGATCGCATCATCAAGTCCGGCTCCCACATGGAGGAAGTGCTTGAGCACTTCATGCCAAAGATCGAGGCATCGCCGATCCTCGACGAGCTGGGTTTGAAGTCGAAGCAATTCTTCGTCGTGAGCACTCACCGGGAAGAAAACGTCGACACGCCGGCCAACTTGCAGGATTTGCTGGACACCTTGCAGGCGCTGGTTAAAACCTACGATATGCCGGTCATCGTTTCCACCCATCCGCGCACGCGTCAGCGTTTGGAAGCCTTGGGCCTCGACGGCTTGGATTCGCGAATCCGGTTCCTCAAGCCGTTCGGTTTCTTTGCCTACATCAAGCTGCAGAAGGAAGCGTTCTGCATCCTGTCCGACAGCGGCACCATCACCGAAGAAGCTTCGCTGCTTGGTTTGACCGCAGTGACCATCCGCAACGCTCATGAGCGTCCGGAAGGCATGGATCAGGGCACGCTGATCATGAGCGGCCTGAAGTCGGAGCGGGTTCTCGATGCCGTGCGTATCGTGACCAGCCAGGATCAGGCAGGTGCCGTGCGTCGCGTGGTTCCAGACTACGAAGGTGGCTTGGTATCGCAGAAGGTGCTGCGGATTGTTTTGAGTTATGTAGATTTTATCAATCGGACTGTCTGGTCGAAGTAATCCGAATTTAGTGCAAGCACAAGAATTAGCGAGATATGAAATGAGCACGAATACTCAGACGTTAGACGCAATTTATAATGAAGGTGAACGTCTGGTGCCGGGTGAGACTCACGGCCGGGATGAAGTGGTCCGCCATAAAAGCAGTTATCAACTTTTTCGTGCCGTCATCGAAGCCGACATCCTGCGTGATCCATCGATGCTGGTGTCCGGTATCAGGATTCTTGATATTGGCTGTGGCACTGGCCACGGTACTTTCATGCTTGGCGAAATCCTGGGCGCCAAGATTGTAGGTATCGATCCAAGCATCGAGTCGGTTCAGTACGCGAAAGACAATTACGGTTCGAAAAACATCGAGTACGTGAATGGTGATGCCGAGTCGTTCGTTCGTGACGCGCATACTTTCGACTACGTTGTCTCACGCCATGCGCTGGAGCACGTAATCGATGGTTTGAATTTTGCGCTGAAGGTGGATTGTCGCAAACGTCTGATGGTCAACGTTCCCTTCAACGAAGCGGATGGCAATCCTCATCACCTTGTTCACTGGATCAAGGAAGAGCATTTCGAGGCCTACCCGAATAAAGAGTTTTTCTATGAGGGGCTGGACGGCGTCACCGAGCTTACGCGCAATGATGAAACGCCACCCAATTCGATTCTGTGCATTTCCAGCGCTACGGAGCTGAAGCCGGTGCGCGAACTTTTCGAGTTCCCGATTGCCGAGTGGAAGCCGGAGTTCTTGCAGAACCTGGGTATCGAAGCGCTTGAGTCCGATCTGGAGCAGCGTGAACTGCAAGTCGAGCAACGTCAGCAGTACTTCATCGAAAAAGAAGCTCAACTTGACGCGCATCACGCCAATCTGCGTGATCTGGAAAACGATGTTCGTCGTCGTGAGGCGTGGGTTGCTGAGAAAGAAGGTCAACTGGCCAATCATGAAGCGAACTTGAATGGCATTCAGGCTGATCTCGTTCGTCGTGAACAGATCATTGCCAAGAGCCTCATCGCACGTCTTGCGCTGAAAATAGGTTCTTCCCGGAAATGAAGGTTCTTCAGGTCAATGGCTACGAGTCCCCTGGTCGTCGATTTAATGGTCTTTCCATTACACCGCTTCTAAAAAAATACGATATCGAGTCTCGGCATCTTATTTGGGAAAAGGACACTCAAAACCCGGACGTGCTGACGTTCGAGGGGGAAAATACAAGGAAAATCAACCGGATCCTCAATCGGGTTGAGCGCTTGACCTCGATGCAATCGGTGCTTTACACGAATGCCCGGCGAATGATGAAAATGCCTGCCTTTGAGGAGGCTGATGTGCTGCACCTGCACATTATCCACTCGGGCTACATGAGCCTTGGCGACTTGCCCGAGATCACTCGGCGCAAGCCTACGGTGTGGACACTGCATGACCCGTGGGCGATGACGGGCCATTGCGTTTATCCATTCGAGTGCAAACGCTGGATGACCGGTTGCGGCAAGTGCCCCGACCTGGATATTCATTTCCCGTTGTTGATGGACACGACTCGCTTGCTGTTCAAGTACAAGAAGCGTGCGTACAACAAATCGAAGTTCGATGTCATCGTAGCCTCCAAGTGGATGCGCGATATGGTCGAGGCTTCCCCTCTTTTCGAGGATGTTGATATCCATCAGGTGCCTTTTGGTCTGGACCTGGACTTTTTCAATCCGAATGCTTCACCGGATGCACGCAAACGATTCGGCATTCCCGATGATGCTTTGGTCATTTGCTTCCGGGCGGTCGATAACCAGTTCAAAGGTTTGCCTTACATCATTCAGGCACTTGAGCGCATTAGCGCCAAGCAGCCGATTTGTCTGTTGACGCTCAATAGCAAAGGGTTGATGGAGCAATTCAAGGATCGATTCCAGCTCGTTGAATTGGGCTGGACCAATGATGAGGAACTGGCCCGTGATGCGTTCGTTGCATCCGACATCTTTCTCATGCCATCGATTGTGGAAGCCTTTGGTGTAATGGCTATTGAAGCGTTCGCCTGTGGCAAACCGGTGATCGTTTTCGAAGGCACATCGCTGCCGGAAGTGACGTTTGCTCCGGAAGTTGGGGTGTCAGTGCCGATGCACGATGGCGAAGGGCTTTATCGTGCTCTGCAGCATCTGATCGACAATCCGGCGGAGCGTGAAGAACGCGGTCGCAAAGGACGAGAGATTGCCGAAAAACATTATGGCGACGACTTGTACGCACAGCGGCTGGCGGAGATCTATAAAACGGTTGCTGCTAAATGAAAGTACTGCTTTTAACTGATATTCCCCCGTGCCGTAACTTTACCGCAGGTCTGGTGCTGGATCGGTTGGTTGGCTTTTTGCCCAAGGATCAGGTTGCCATCTGTGCAGTGGTCAATCCAGCGTTGAATCCGGAGATTCCTGCAGAGCTTGACGAAGTCCCCAAGCTTCTTCTACGCAAACCGCGGGAAGCTGCGGTACGTGTATTGCCCCGCAAGGCCGGGATTCTCTCGGCTTTCCCGTTCGAGCTGGTTCAGGCCAACCGTGTTCAACGCGAATTGCTTCCGCAAATCATCGAATTTGCCAAAGCGCAGCAAGTTGATGCGGTATGGGTCGTTCTGCAAGGTCAGACCATGGTGCGTTTGGCTCGCCAAGTGACCAAGGCACTCAATGTGCCGCTCCTGACTCAGGTCTGGGATCCGTTCGGCTGGTGGCTGCAGGCGAATCTCATCGACGGTTTTACTCGTCGTCGCTTGCTCAAGGAGTTTGACCAGGTCATCAAAGGCAGCGCGTCCTGTGCCACAGCATCGTGGGCGATGTCCGAGAATTACACGAACAAATACCGTGTCGTGAATGCTCCGGTAATCGCCGGGTTGCCTCGTGAACTGGCCCTGCAGCCTGCCACGAAAGTGCATGATCGCGATGAATTCATCATTGCCATGGCCGGCCAGTTTTACGCGCAAACGGAATGGGAATGCCTGCAACACGCATTGAATGCCTGTAACTGGACAGTTGCAGGCAAGCGTATTCGTGTGCGGGTGATGGGCGGGGCGTTCAAGGTGTTCACCCAGAGTCCTTCGAACTTCGAGTATCTGGGGTGGCAAAGTCAGGACGAGACGATTCGGCTGCTTGCCGATTCTGATCTTCTCTACATGCCTTACTGGTTCTCCGGTGAGTACCATGAAGAGTCTAGCAACAGTTTTCCATCGAAGCTGGTTACCTATTTCGCTTCAGGCCGTCCGGTGTTTTGTCATGCGCCGAGTTACGCTTCTCCGGCGAAGTACATCAAGGCCAATGATGCCGGCTTCCTGTGTGAGTCGCTGGATACCTCCGTCATCATCAGTCAGTTGGAAAGGGCTGTGCGGGACAGCGAGGCTTATGCTCGTTTTGCCGCCAATGGCTATTCATGCTTCATGAAGGATTTCACGCTGGAACGCATGAAAGAGTCATTTCTTGCGTTTTTGGGAAATCACACCAAAGCATCAATAGGGCTTTCTAATTGAGTCAGAATATCTTTACTGCTCATTTCCGACATTTCGATCTCATCAAGCAACTCATCAAGCGCGATGTGGACATGCGATTCAAGGGCGCCCTGCTGGGTGTCCTTTGGCCGCTGATCACGCCGCTGCTGACGTTGGCGATGTACGCGGTGGTGTTTGGATATTTCCTGCCTTCTCGCTGGCCTGGCGTTGAGGGCATTACCGGTTTCGCGTTGATGCTGTTTCCCGGCCTGATCGTCTTTACGTTCTTTGCCGAATGCGTGAACCGTGCGCCCAACCTGATCACTTCGAATCCCAACTTCGTCAAAAAAGTGGTGTTCCCGGTCGAATTGCTGGTCTGGGTTCCTATCGGTTCGGCGGTTTTTCAGTTGTGCCTCAGTATCGTTGCATGGGCGGCCATTGCTCTGTTCGTCAACGGCAGCCTTCAGTGGACCATCGTATTTCTGCCCATCGTCATTGCGCCACTGGTGCTTTGCCTGTTGGGCATTACGTGGTTCTTGAGTGCGCTTGGGGTGTTCCTGAGAGATATCGCGCAACTGACGATCGTGATCACCCAGGCATTGATGTTCTTCTCGCCGGTTCTGTATCCGCTCGACAAGCTGCCGCAATGGGCCAGCCATTTGATCATGCTCAATCCGCTGTCGGTCATTGTTGAACAGGCGCGGTTGGTGATGATTAACGGCGCGATTCCCGATTTCCTGGGCTTGTTGATCTACACCTGTGTCAGTCTGGTCGTTTGCTGGCTCGGCCTGCGTTTCTTCAGATCTGTCAGACACGGCTTTGCGGACGTTTTATGAGTATGGACATGACTACAGAAGTAAAGCCGCAGCCCGTCATCGAGGTGGTTGGCCTGGAAAAGGCGTACCACATCTACGATGCGCCACATGATCGTCTGAAGCAGATCTTTCTGGGCTGGAAGCGCAACTACTATAGAGACTTCCTGGCGCTGAAGGATGTCAATTTCGAAGTGCTCAAAGGGCAGTCGGTGGGTGTTATCGGTCGAAATGGTGCCGGTAAAAGTACCCTTCTGCAGCTGTTGACCGGCACCCTGACGCCCACTAGGGGCTCGGTGAAAATCAACGGTAAAGTCGCCGCAGTCCTTGAGCTGGGTTCGGGTTTCAACCCTGAATTCAGTGGGCGCGAGAACATCTATCTGTATGCGAGCCTGTTCGAGCTGAAGAAGTCGTGCATCGAAGAGCGCTTTCAGAAAATTGTCGATTTTTCCGAGCTTGGCGACTTTATCGACCAGCCGGTAAAGGCTTATTCCAGCGGCATGCAGGCGCGCCTGGCGTTCTCGGTCATTGCCCATGTCGATGCAGATATTCTGATCATCGATGAAGCGTTGTCTGTAGGGGACGCTTTCTTCGCACAGAAGTGCATGCGTTTCCTGCGCCAGTTCCAGGAGCGTGGCACGATTCTTTTCGTCAGCCATGACCTGGCCGCCGTTACCGCTTTCTGCGATCAGGCCATTTGGCTGGAAGGTGGGGTCGTTCGCGATGCCGGCACTGCGAAAGATGTCTGCGAAAAATACTTTGCCCAGCTTTACATGCAGCATACCGGCGCCGAGGGTGCGGCCGCCGTTGCAGAAGTTGCAGTAGAAGACGAAGAGTTTGAAGAGGTCCTCGAGGAAGAACCGGAAGGCGAGATCATCGAGCAGCGCATCGTCACGCAAGATGACGAGACGATTTTCAAAGGCGCACAGGAAATCGAAAGTTTCGGCTTCAATCCGCAGTCATCGACGTTTGGAACAGGTGGCGCAGAAATTCTCAATGTCAGCTTTACCAATGCAAAAGGTCGTCAGTTGACAGTTTGCGAAGGGGGGGCGGACGTTGTTGTGAAAGTGACGGCCAAGGCCGTTCATGACGTCGACCTGCCTATTATCGGTTTCATTATCAAGGATAGGCTGGGCCAGCCGTTGATCGGTGGTAACACCTATCACTCCTACAAGGAGTCGCCTGTCAGAGTCAGGGCCGGTAAACGGGTCGATGCTGCGTTTCATTTCAAGTTGCCAATACTGGCGGTGGGTGATTATTCGATCGTTGCAGCAATTGCCAATGGCACGTTGCATGAACATGTGCAGCTGCACTGGATGCATGACGCGGTCCTGTTCAAAGTAGTTGCTACCAGCATCGACGGCGTGATCGTCGGGGCGCCGTTGGACAAAATCATTCTTACCTCCAAGGATTGAGCCACCCATGACTCAACAACAAGATCCAGGACGTTTAGCCTGGGCGGACGCATGTCGACTGATCGCAATGTTCGGCGTGTTGATCATTCATATTTCGGCACCGATTTTCTATGACTTCAGAAATATCGAACTGAACAGTTTTCTGGTTGCTAACGCACTTGATTCTATTGCGCGGGTAGCTGTTCCGCTGTTTGCGATGCTTTCCGGTGCCCTGTTGCTGGGCCGAGACATGTCCAAAGGACTTGGGGGGATTGTTTCCAGGGTTCTAAAGGTTGCTATTCCATTAGCCTTCTGGAGCGTGCTGCACGTTTTCTGGCTCAACTACTGGACCGGAAAGCCGCTGGATATACTGAATGCGCTTGCTCAAGCCCTGCGCGGACCAGTGATGTATCACCTGTGGTTTGTCTACATGACCATCGGCGTGTACATCCTCCTGCCGATCCTGCAACCGATATCGGTGGCGCTGCTAAGCAGCAAGCGACTGGCCGCTTACTTCTTCGGTGTTTGGTTCGTGATCAACTCAGTGACTGTCTATTTCCCAGTCAGTATCTTGCCGCACCTGACGTTGACGAGTTTCCTGAGCTGGCCTGGTTATTTCCTGCTGGGGTTCTATATCGTTCGCTCGGATATTGTGAACAAGATCCCCGCCTGGTGCAGTGCTCTGGTCTTCTGCCTCGCAAGCCTGGCGACATTCCTGCTCAGTTGGCGCATCAACTCGCTGTCGCCGGCACCAGACGAAACCGCCTTTCTGTACTTCAGTCCTAATGTGCTGATCGCATCGTGTGCAGCGTTCCATCTGATCAGAAAAATTCGCGTGGCTCCCTTGCTGATTCGTCCGGTTGCGTTTTTGTCCAGCATCGTTTTCCCGGTCTACTTCATGCACTTGCTGGTTATTGATCTGATCAAGGCCGGCATGTTCGGATTTACGTTGAATCTTGCATCGATGTCGACGTTCTCAGCGATTTTCAGTCTGTCGTTGTCCACGTTTGCGGTTTGTCTGATTCTGGCTGCACTGACTCGTGTTATACCGTACTCGGCAAAACTGGTTGGTTAACTATTAAATTCTGATAAAAGCCGCGTTTAGACGGCTTTGTTTGAGAGAGCAAAATGACCGTAAACGAAACTATCCCTTCATCGCTCGAAAACGTCCAATCAGCGAATGCTTCAGTAGAAGACCCGATTGACCTCACGATCGTAATTCCGTGCCTGAACGAGGCGGAAAACATCGTGGGCATCCTCGATAGCGTGAAGGCCGCGGTCGCCAATCAGGCGTTCACTTCCGAAGTCATCGTTGTTGACGATAAAAGTGATGACGAGACTTACAGCCTGGCCATCGCCTGGGGCAATGCAAACAGAGACGAATTGCCGGTTCGAGTGATCAGCCGTTCTCTGCATCGCCGCGGTTATGGCGCAGTCGTCCGTTTCGGTGCAGCGCACGGCATCGGTCGCTACTGCATCTTTGTCTCGGCGGATGCCGTTGACCCAATCCATCTGATCCCGGCGCTTTACAACGAGATGGAGAAAGGGGCAATTCTTGCCCAATGTTCCCGTTATATTCAGGCGGGCGATGACGGAACCATTCCGTTCAAATACAAATTCTTCCAGTTTTTCTTCCGTATTGGTGTGCGTATTGCTCTCGGCCAGTACATTCCCGATTCGACTTACGCATTCAAGATGTTCCGTCGCCGGGAGACACTGGGTGTAGGCCTGAGCCAGAACCGGTTCAGCATCAGCCCTGAAATTACTTTCAAGTCCATCTTGATGGGCGGAGAAGTCAAATACATCGCTGGTGCTCAAGGCGTGCGCGAGCGCGGTGTATCGAAGTTTATCTTCCGCAAGGAGGGTCTTGGTTTCGGGTATTGCTTGATTCGGGCGTTTTTGCATAAAACAAAATTGGTTTACTGGTTCTGATACCTATAAATAAGAAAATGGAAGTCCCGTGTATAATTTTTTTGCTGCTGTAAAAGATCGAGTCAAGATTAGTCGTAAAACTGCTGAAGCTTATCTGGTTGCCTTGCTGCTCTTGGTTGCAGCATTTCCAGACGTGATATTCAAAGATGCCAGTTTGCGATTGACCGATCAAATTACGGGAGCGTACACGGCAGTTCCTCTCAAACCCTTCTACACCATCCCCAATACAACGGGATGGTGGGCTGGGTACAACGATAATGGCGGTGCCACCTATCAGTCTGAACCCATGATGCAATTCATGGTTAACAGTATCCGCGATGGTCAAAGCCCTTATTGGAACCCGTATTCAGCAGCCGGGGCTCTGGGACCTGAGGCGCTTGTAGATCAGAAATTTTCTGCAATGACCCTGGTTAACGCCCTGCTGGGTGGTGGGTCAGGTACTTATAATATTGTTATCTTGCTGGCACTGTATTTCGGTGTGTTTTTCATTTACCGAACGGTCAGGGAGTTATTAGGTCTTTCCGCTGTTGCGGCGCTTGCCGCGAGCGTCTTTTACCTGTTGAACGGGTACATAACTGCAAACCTCGGTTCGAACGTAACGCAAAGCTATCTGTATGTACCGATTTGCCTGTATACCGCGATGGCTTTCGTTTCGCGACTCTCGATATTGCGCTGGTGCATGACGGTTCTTGGGTTCTCGCTGTTTTTCTCCTGCACGTTCATGCCGACCACCATTACGTCTCTGATTGCAATGGGCTGCATCATCCTCGGCTTCCTGGTCAATTGTGTGCAAAGTGGGAAGTACTCTGCGAAGACCGCTGTAGCCGCTTCGTTTTTCCTGGGCATGAGCCTGCTGGGGGCATTTCTGCTACTGGCGCCACTCTATTTTCCGTTCCTGGAAAATTTGAAAAGCCTCGGCACTCTTGAAGACTATTCGAAGCGTTACTTCTGGACATTGCGTTTCCCCAACGCAATCATGTCGTTCTTCTCGTCATCGCATCTGTTCGAATCGTATAACGCAGCTGAACCGCTAGCCGCTTCCTTCAATGGACGCGGTTCGTTCATCGGTAATACGGTTTTCCACAGTGGTGTTGTTGCAATCGGACTTGCAGGGTGTGCAGTTGCCAAGCGCATGCCGCAATTCAAATGGCTGGTCGCAATCTGTATTGCGGTGGCGGGGTTCGTAATCGTACGGCTTTTTGATCCGGTATGGATTCAGGTACTGTTTGCTCAATTACCCATCATCGGGCATATCGGCAATCAATACTGGTGGCCGGTCATCATGTTTCCTCTGATCATTCTTGTCGCATTCGGGGTGCATAACCTGCAGGCGAAGAATGTTCGTATTCTGCCTTGTCTGGCACTGGTTGCGTTTGGTATCTGGGCGTTTATCAAAATTTACGGTGCTTTCGGCCTTCAAGAGCCGCGTCTGGAATACAAGACTCAATCATTGGAGTTATTGGCAGTAGCCGCCACGTTCATTGTCGTTGTAGCATTGTTCGCCAGATTCATATCGAACCCCACGATTCTGCGCGCAGTGCTGGGTAGTGTAGTTGTCGTCATGTTCGTTGAACTCATGCTCATGGGTAAGATGGTGCGTTTCGAAAGAAATGATCTCTTTTCCAACATGCCGCCCGCTCTGCAGTTTGTAAAAGATAACATCGGTAATTACCGGACGATGAACTTCGGCCAGGGCGGCCTCTATCCCGAGTTGGGCTCGGCGTTCAATATCCAGGAAGTCAGCACGCTCAATCAGGGCGGTTTGCCGGAATTTCGAGATTTCTTCTACGCGTCGATCAACCTTGAGAACTCGCAACGACTGGGTTATCACGAAACTACCCCATTGGGCTCATTTCCATCCCTGATCCTGATTCAGGACAAGCCGCAAACCAATACGATCAATTGGGAAGCGATGAATTTCCTCGGTGTCAAATATGTGCTACTGCCTTTGACTTACACGGCCTACGAAGCGGATCTGAAAGCACGTGGTTTCGAGGAGGCTTATCACAGCCTGGCTACCCGAGTGATGGAGAACAAGCATGTATTACCCCGTGCATTCGCCATCAGCACCAACGGTATGGCGGGGAACGACAGTGTCGATCTGCCTCGCGACTTTGCACAGCATCTTGCGCCGGTTTCCATAGACTCTTATCGAAATGGCGAGGTCATTCTTTCCGGAGAGGCCGATCACGAGTCGCTGGTGGTGCTTTCGGATACATGGCACTCCAACTGGACGGCGGTTCTGAACGGAAAGAAAGTACCTATTCTGAAGGTGGACAAAGCATTTCGCGGTGTAGTCGTGCCCGCCGGCAGCTTCTCTATTCGAATGGAATATCAACCCAAGTCACTGCCTTGGGCGATTGGCTCTTCGTTTATGATGATCGCGCTACTGTTGTTCCTGGCGGTACGCCGTAAGCACTTCAATGCGAAAATCAACGCGCTGCTTAAAACTGTCTGATTCTGGATTTATCTCATCTCGTGTCGGCAAGAACGCCGTAAGCGGGAAGGACAACAAGGTTAAGAATGATGTTTCGTTCGCTGTTCAAAAAGAGTCATGTTTTGCTCCTGATCAAACTATCGCTTGCGGTGGTTCTGGTCTGGATTTTGCTCAACAGCGGGCAACTCGACTTTCGTTCGATCCTGGTGGTTTTTGATAACCTGGATTTGTTCATTCCAGCGTTGGTCTGTCTCTTTTTGGGCATCGTCATCAGTGGCTTTCGCTGGTGGTTGCTGCTGCGCGCCACGGGCAACAATGTTCCTCTCGGCACGGTTCTGAACCTTCAACTGATCGGTAGCTTTTTCTCTACCTGGCTACCCGGTGCGGCGGGTGGAGATGCTGTCAGGGGAGTGCAGGTTTTCCGCTTGTTGAAGAATGGTAGGTCCACCGCATTGCTGTCGATTGTCGCTGATCGTGTTTTTGCAATGATCGGATTGATTTCCATCGCCGTGCTGGTTTCGTTTCTTCTGCCGAAGGCTATCTCGCCAGACGCCGACATTTTTCAGTATGCGGGGCTGATCCAGACGCTGGCCTACGTGTTGATTGGCGGGATAATTTTCGGGTTGCTGGGGATCTATCTGGCACTTCGTTATTCCGTCATTGATTATCTGCCCATCAAGATTCGTCATTACCTGCATCCGTTCGGAGTGACGATTCTGATGTATCTTCGTGCTTGGCCGACCTTGCTTCTATGCCTGGCGGTTTCTGTGCTGGCAACGGGGATTGTCATTATTGGGATGATCACCATTGCGTCGATATTTCCCTATGCGGCGAATCCCCAGATCACCGCCATTGCCGGGGTGTTTGGCAATCTGTTTTCCGTGATTCCGATTACGCCTGGCGGTGTTGGTGTGGGTGAGTCGGTTTTTTCCAGAGTCTGCGTAGAGCTCGCCGCTCGGGCCGCGCCATTCGCTACTATTTACTTCAGCTTTCGAGTCGGCATGTTGATTGTCAATATTCCAGGCATGATCGTGTCGTTGTTCTACAGCACCGCAAGGCACCGTGAGAAAGCGTACACACCGAGTTGATTGTTGGGTACGCTGAGTTCGAAGTGCGGGAAAAAATACGGGTGCCGTGATGAGTTTATCCAATAACGATAATTTGATAACTGAAGAGTTCAAACCTCGGGTGTCGATCGTTATACCTGTGTACAACGGTGCGGACTTTTTGGCCGAGTCAATCCAGAGTGCCCTTAATCAAACGTATGCTGATGTTGAAGTGATCGTTGTCAATGATGGTAGCAACGATGGCGGTGCGACCGAGCGCATTGCCCGATCTTTTGGTAGTGCGATACGTTATCTGGAAAAAAACAATGGTGGCGTAGCGTCTGCGCTGAACTTGGCAATTCAGCATATGACGGGCGAGTATTTTTCCTGGCTCAGTCATGATGATTTATATGCTGAGGATAAAATCGCCAGGCAGATTGCTTTTCTGTCCGGGCGTGAGCCTGCGCGCACCATCGTCTATTCTGATTATTTTATATTTACGGGTATTGAAAAGGACAAGGCATCCCGGATCTACATGCCAAATGTGCAGCCCGATTTTTTTCGGTACTGGATCACTGCGCAAAGTGCATTACATGGTTGCAGCCTGCTGATTCCACGTACCGCATTTGATGTGTCGGGCTCATTTCACGAGGGGTTACGGACCACTCAAGATTACGAGTTGTGGTTCCGGATGGCGGGCAGGTATCGCTTTCTTCATCTACCCGAAGCGTTGATTAGCGCCCGCAGCCATGTGAATCAGGATACCAACAGAATCGCCGACGTCGCATTCCGGGAGGCGGGGGATCTTTACCTTGGATTTGTGAAGGCGTTGAGTGCTTCGGAGATTCCAGGACAGTCACCTTCAGAGATTGGAGCCAGTTATCTGCGTCTGGCGTCGGGTCTATGGCAGCGTGGTTTTAATGATGCGGCCGCTTACAGCGTCAAAATGGCGCGTCAGAACGGCGTTTCTTTCGCCCAGGTACTTGGCTCACAGTTAATCGCAGTTTTCGCCAGGAGCATGCGGCGGTACGCCCGGGCCATGTTCACACCTCAGAGCCGGCAGGTCATTCGCAGGGCTGTCTCGTGTTTAATGCCCTCACATAGAGGCCGTTAGTTCTCTTGAAAACTCCCAGAAAACTGTTTTTTCATGCGCCGAATGTTCATGTCGGCGGGGGCCTGAATTTATTGCAGGCGTTCTATGACGCGGCGCAATCGAGTATCGATTTCGAGCAGCTGGATGTTCGAGCAAAAGCCTGTCTGAAACCGGGGCGTGCTGAGCGGCATTGGGTGCGTCCGACGTTGTTTTCCCGTTTGGCTGCTGAGTGGCGTCTGCGTCACAAAGTGAAACCGGGCGATATAGTCCTGTGCTTTCATGGGCTCGTCCCTTTGTTTCCATTGAAGGGGCAAGTGACGGTCTTCCTGCAAAACAGGATCCTGCTCTCATCAGACAGCCTCCAATCCTACCCATTGAAAACCCGAGTCCGCCTCTGGGGTGAACGCCTGATGTTGAGATCGTTCGCCAGGCGCGTTGAGAAGTTTGTAGTGCAGACGCCCTCTATGGCGGAGCAGGTTCGCGGGT
Organism: Pseudomonas sp. NPDC089569; assembly: GCF_050280625.1. Lineage (NCBI taxonomy): Bacteria > Pseudomonadati > Pseudomonadota > Gammaproteobacteria > Pseudomonadales > Pseudomonadaceae > Pseudomonas > Pseudomonas sp. NPDC089569. The sequence continues at coordinate 33,250 of NZ_JBNNVQ010000038.1, read as the reverse complement.
TTCTGGGAGATAAAACCCCTGTGGTCGTCTGCCCGTTTGTGCTTGCCGATGTTGATCAGGCTGAAACGCCTGTTGAAAAAATCTACGATTTTGTCTACGTGGCCAGTGCGGAACCCCATAAAAATCATCAGAAACTGATTGCCGCATGGTGCCTGCTGGCAGAACAGGGTCTGCGTCCGAGCCTGGCGTTGACCGTTCCGTTCGATACGGCGTTGTCGTTTCAGATCGAGGAGTTGAAGCGGACGTGGAAATTGAATCTTTTCAATCTCGGGCAACTGAGTCCTGACGGAGTCTGCGCGTTGTACGATCAATCAAGCGCACTGATTTATCCCTCAACCACCGAGTCCCTGGGATTACCGCTGATCGAAGCCAATTCACGGCAATTGCCAATCATCGCCGCCGAGCTGGATTACGTACGGGATATCGTCGAGCCAGTACATACTTTCGATCCCACCTCTCGCACGTCGATTGCCCGCGCGGTCAGGCGTCATCTGGGATCCAGCGAGCCTACACAGGCTATACACGGGCCCGACGTGTTTCTCAGAGAAATAATGCAATGAAGGTTCTGGTATGGACGCAGTATTTCTGGCCAGAAAACTTCCATATAAATGAAGTGGTATCGGAGTTGGTCAGTCAAGGCGCTGATGTCACTGTGCTTACTGGCAAGCCCAACTATCCCGAAGGCAAGATTTTCGCCGGATATCGTTCGATGGGTTGTCAGACCGAGGACTACAAGGGGGTGAAGATCATACGTTTGCCTCTGTATCCACGCGGGAAAAACTCGGCCAAGGGACTGATACTGAATTACCTGTCCTTTATTTTCTCCGGTTACTTGCTGGGCCCTTGGGTATTGCGCGGATTGAAGTTCGACGTTGTCTTTGTTTATGCGCCGTCTCCTTTGTTGCAGGCGTTGCCGGCCATCTATGTGTCATGGCTCAAACGGGCTCGCCTGGCCTTGTGGGTACAGGACATCTGGCCCGAATCCTTGAAGGCGACCGGATTCATTACCAGTCGCAAGGTCCTCAAGTGTATCGAATACGTTGTACGTTACATTTATCGATACTCCGATTCGATCCTCATTCAGTCAGAAGGCTTTCGTGATTCTGTTCAACGCCTCTGCCGTGATTGGTCGAAGATCAGGTTCTTCCCCAACTCCGCGCTGGAACCGGTCACCACAAAGATGCCGGATAATTTCGATATCAGTCGTCTCTCAGGTCATTTTTCTGTGGTCTTTGCGGGCAATATTGGTGTGGCACAGTCTTGTCAGACGATTGTCGAGGCGGCGAAGATTTTGCGGGAATACTCCAATATCCGCTTCTTTCTGGTCGGAAGCGGCAGTATGGAAACGACGATTGCCGAGATGATCGAACAGGAACGGCTGGATAACGTCGAGATGACGGGGCGCGTTTCTTCTGAAGAAGTCACCAGCATTTATGCTGCGTCTTCTATTCTGCTGCTGACGCTGCGAGACGATCCGATTTTCGCCCAGACGATCCCTAGCAAGTTCCAAAGCTATCTGGCTGCCGGCAAACCCATCATTGCCAGTTGCAATGGACAGACCGCATTGATGTTGGCCGAGGCGGACGCCGGATTGAGTTGTCCCGCACAGGATTCGCAAGCGCTGGCTGATGCAGTTCTGGCGCTGTATGGCACCGATCAGCATCGTCTTGCCGAGATGGGGCAGCGTGGGCGTGAGTTTTTCTTCAACCACTTTTACCTCCCCGGGCGGGTCTCCCAACTGATCAAGCACTTCAATGACCTTTCGCCGCACAAGTCCCGCTGAGCGTCGAGGGCATGCCTTGCTTATTCGAGCTAAGGAAAATCGGCGGCTTCGACCTCTTGTCATAATAGATCTGTGACGCCGATCCTTAGCTACGTACAATGCGTTGACCGACTGATGCAAGGAGTAGGGCCGATTGGAACAGAGGTTTATGGATAGACTGCGCATGTTTTTGCTGGAGTTACCGCGACGACAGAAGCGGTTGATCCAGGTGCTGACGGACGTCGTTCTCGTCTGGGTGGCGCTGTGGATGGCATTTATCGTGCGTTTGGGCATTGATGAAATGATCAATCCCTTCAAGGTCCATCTCTGGCTGTTTATCTGCGCACCGATCGTCGCGATCCCCCTGTTTATCCGCTTCGGCATGTACCGCGCGGTGATGCGGTACTTCGGTAATGATGCACTGGTGGCCATTATCAAGGCGGTCAGTCTGTCATCACTGATTCTTGCGCTGGTGGTGTATTGGTACAGCAACCACGAAGCCGTGGTTCCGCGCTCGATCATTTTCAATTACTGGTGGCTTAGCCTGGTCATTATCGGCGGCTTGCGCCTGTGCATGCGACAGTACTTCATGGGGGACTGGTTCACGGCGGCCCAGCATGTGCCTTTCGGCAGTCGCGATGACGGGCTGACCAAAGTGGCGGTCTACGGTGCGGGCGTGGCTGGCAACCAGTTGGTGGCGGCACTGCGTATGGGGCGTGTGATGCGTCCTGTTGCCTTTATCGACGATGACTCGAGCATTGCCGATCGCTCCATTTCCGGATTGCAGGTCTACAAACCCAAACATATCCAGCAGATGATCGACGTGACCGGTGCGCAGGAAATTCTCCTCGCATTGCCATCTTCCACCCGCGCGCGGCGTAGGGAAATTCTCAATCTGCTGGAAGGCTTTCCGCTTCACGTGCGTAGCGTGCCCAACTTCACCGATTTGGCCAGTGGTCGAGTCAAGGTGGAAGATATCCAGGAGGTCGATATTGCCGACTTGCTCGGTCGCGATGCAGTGCCCGCGCAACATGAACTGCTGGAACACTGCATCAAAGGCAAGATCGTCATGGTGACAGGGGCGGGCGGCTCGATTGGTTCGGAACTTTGCCGACAGATATTTTCACTGAACCCGACTACGTTGATTTTGTTCGAGCACAGCGAATTCAACCTTTACAGCATTTTGTCGGAGTTGGAGCAGCGTGGTTGCAGAGAGTCGGTCTCTGTTCGACTGCTCCCAATCCTTGGTTCGATCCGGCATCAGCATAAACTTCTCGATGTTATGAAGTCCTGGAGAGTGGATACGGTCTATCACGCTGCGGCTTATAAGCACGTACCTATGGTGGAGCACAACATTGCAGAAGGCGTGTTGAACAATGTGATCGGCACGCTCAATACGGCTCAAGCCGCATTGCAGGCAGGGGTCGCCAATTTCGTATTGATCTCTACTGACAAAGCCGTCCGCCCCACAAATATCATGGGTAGTACCAAGCGGCTTGCGGAAATGACGCTTCAGGCCTTGAGTCGCGAGATTGCCCCCGTTCTATACGGTGACAAGGGGAATGTGTCTCGAGTCAACAAAACTCGTTTCACGATGGTGCGTTTTGGCAACGTACTTGGGTCTTCCGGATCAGTGATCCCACTCTTTCACAAACAAATAAAATCCGGAGGTCCTTTAACCGTTACCCACCCGAAAATCACCCGGTACTTCATGACCATACCCGAAGCTGCGCAGTTGGTCATTCAGGCAGGCTCAATGGGGCAGGGTGGCGATGTGTTTGTCCTCGATATGGGGGAGCCGGTGAAGATCGTCGAATTGGCCGAGAAAATGATTCATCTTTCCGGTTTGAGTATTCGATCTGAAAAAAATCTTCAGGGTGATATTTCGATAGAGTTCACGGGGTTGCGCCCTGGCGAGAAGTTGTACGAGGAACTGTTGATTGGAGATAACGTGGCGGCTACCGATCACCCCATGATCATGAGCGCTAATGAAGACCACCTGTCGTGGGACGTGTTGAAAAGCAGGTTGGCTGAGCTGCTTGCCGCTGTCGAAAAAGACGACTACTCCCGCGTCCGCCAACTCCTGCGCGAAACCGTCAGCGGCTACACCCCCGATGGCGAGATCGTCGACTGGATCTATCAGCAACGCCGCCTCGAACCCTGATTGTTTCACATTCCGTAACGCACGCATTTTTGACAGGCTTCATACATCGCCTAAGTTTGGGAGGCAGCTTCGGAAAAGCTGCTTCCTCAATCGATGTCATGGAGTGTCATTTATGCGTACAGGCCTTTTCTCCTCTCTGATTTTTGCCCTGCTCACCAGTGCCTCTATTGCCGCCCATGCGGCGCCTGCCGCCAAGACCGAGACTGATCTTGCGCCGCAGGTGCAAACGGTTTCCTCGAAGGTTCAGAGCGGCAAGATCGATCTCAATTCGGCTGATGCGCCGACCTTGCAGCGTGAGCTTGCCGGTATTGGCGAGGCGAAGGCCGAAGCGATTGTTGCGTATCGTGATACTAATGGTCCCTTCTCATCGGTGGATGAGTTGCTGGAAGTGAAGGGAATCGGCAAGGCGATTCTGGATCGTAATCGCGAGAAGCTGGAAGTGAACTAAGCTGATTGTTCAACATCAAGAGGCCGGTCATTGACCGGCCTTTTTGCATTCCTGCGCCCGCCTGGCCATACAGCCTTCTGTCGGTGACGTCAGAATTATGGCTATCATATTTTAAATGGATTATGCCTATAATAAATACGTTTACGGCGAAGCGATCTGAAACCCAGGCGCTTGGCTTTCTCTCAAGCTTGTCTCAGGAGCACAGCCATGAATTCTGTCCAGTCTCAAGGTACGGCCCTCGTCACCGGTGCGTCGTCCGGCATAGGCGCGGTTTACGCTCAGCGTCTGGCGGCGCGTGGTTTCGATCTGTTGCTGGTCGCTCGCGATCAGCAGCGGCTCGACGAAGCCGCGAGCAAGTTGCGCGCCGATCATGGTGTCCAGGTGGAAGTGCTCAAGGCAGATCTGACGCAAAAGGATGACGTGCTCAAACTTGAGCAACGGTTGCGCAGCGATTCGAGTATCAGTCTGCTGCTCAACAACGCCGGTGTGGCAGCGGATGGGTTGCTGGCCAATGCCGATACCGATCAGTTGGAGCGCATGATTCAGTTGAACGTCACTGCGGTCACTCGTTTGGCATCGGCTGCGGCGGCCGGTTTTGCCAAGGCCGGCCGGGGCACGATCATCAACATCGCGTCGGTGGTGGCGTTGTTCCCCGAACGCTTCAATGCCACCTACAGCGCCAGCAAGGCCTATGTACTGAGCCTGACCCAATCGCTGAACGCCGAGCTCGATGGCACCGGGGTCAAGACTCAGGCTGTGTTGCCAGGGGTAACACGCACTGAAATCTGGGAACGTTCCGGCATCGATGCTTCTCAGATTCCGGCGGAAATGGTCATGGAGGCCGGAGAGATGGTCGACGCGGCACTGTCGGGTCTGGATCAGGGGGAATTGGTGACCATTCCTTCATTGCCGGATGCCGCCGACTGGAATGCCTTCGTTGCGGCACGTCACGTGATGGCGCCAAACCTTTCAAAAAGCAAAGCGGCCGCGCGCTACAAATGAATCGGTCGGAGGTGTTGGGGTATGAGTGATCGTCGAGTGGTTGTAACGGGCATGGGCCTGGTATCTCCGCTGGGTAGTGGAGTCGAAGCAGTCTGGCAGCGTTTGCTGGCCGGGCGCTCCGGGTTGCGCAATTTACCGGATGAAGTGATTGCCGATTTGCCCGCCAGGGTTGGAGGCTCGGTGCCCACGCTGGCGGAGGATGCCGAGGCCGGCTTCGATCCGGATCTGGCAACGCCACCCAAAGAGCAAAAGAAGATGGATCGCTTCATCCTGTTCGCCATGGAAGCGGCGCGCCAGGCGTTGGAGCAGGCCGGTTGGCAAGCACAGGCCATCGAGGCCCAGGAGCGCACGGCCACTATCATCGGTTCCGGTGTCGGTGGTTTCGGTGCAATCGCCGACGCTGTGCGGACCACGGACAGTCGTGGCCCGAGGCGTTTGTCGCCGTTCACGATCCCGTCCTTCCTGGTCAATCTGGCGGCCGGACACGTGTCGATCCAGCATGGTTTCAAGGGCCCGCTGGGGGCGCCGGTGACGGCGTGCGCAGCCGGGGTTCAGGCGATTGGCGATGCGGCGCGGCTGATCCGTTGCGGTGAGGCGGATATTGCCGTGTGTGGTGGTGCGGAGGCGTCGATCGATCGGGTCAGCCTTGCCGGGTTCGCTGCGGCCCGCGCTTTGTCCAGTGCTTATAACGACACTCCGCAGCGCGCTTCACGTCCCTTCGACAGTGGTCGCGATGGCTTTGTCATGGGCGAGGGGGCGGGTTTGCTGGTGATCGAGTCCCTGGAGCATGCCCTGGCCCGCGGGGCGCAGCCATTGGCAGAGCTGGTCGGCTATGGCACAAGCGCCGATGCGTATCACCTGACCGCAGGTCCCGAGGATGGCAGTGGCGCTCGTCGCGCCATGTCACTGGCGTTGGCTCAGGCCGGTGTTTCGCCGGCACAGGTTCAGCATTTGAATGCCCATGCGACGTCGACACCGGTGGGCGATCTTGGAGAGTTGGCGGCGATCAAGGCGCTCTTCGGGTCGCATAACGGTATCGCGGTGACATCGACCAAATCGGCGACCGGGCATCTGCTCGGTGCGGCAGGCGGGCTCGAAGCGATTTTCACGCTGTTGGCGATTCGTGATCAGGTCGTGCCGGCAACCCTCAACTTCGATAATCCGGATCCTGCCACCGAAGGTGTGGACATCGTTCACGGGAAGGCGAGGCCATTAGCCATTGAATACGCACTGTCCAATGGCTTCGGTTTCGGCGGGGTCAATGCCAGCGTGTTGTTCAAGCGCTGGGACGGTTAGGGCTGGAACTGGTTAAGGTAGGTACGGGTAACGTCGAGAATCTGCCGCGCCAACTCGGGATTCTCGACGCTGCGCGAAAGCAGCAATGCACCGACAAGCGTCGACATGATAACGATGCTGAGGTCCACGGTGTTTTCACCTTCAAGAGCATCCTGTATTTGCTCAAGGCGTGCATTGAGCACTACATCGGAGGTCGGGCTCGGCTGGCCACGTACCCCGAGTTCCGATGACATGGTCAGCAGCGGGCAGCCTTCGTGAGGCGATGTCTGGTGCCATTCCGATAAGTAGGCATTGATGAACGCCTCCAGCGGACGCTCCTCGGCGAACAGCTCGGCGCAAATGCCTGCGACCTGATCACCTGCGGCTTGCAAGGCCTTTTCTACCAACTCGTCCTTGGATTTGAAGTGCGAGTAAAAGCCACCGTGAGTCAAGCCCAGTGCTTTCATCAGAGGTTGCAGCCCCGTCGCGCCGATACCGTCACGGCGAAAACGTTCTGAAGCTTCCTTGATGATGCGTTGGTGGGTCTGGGCTTTATGGTCCTGCGAGTAACGCATCTGATATCTCCGCATCAATGCGCCATATTAACCAATGAAAATTGAATGGTGACTGTACTTCTACTTCTAAAGAACGTGCAGATGTGCCGAACGTGTCTGAAACGTGTGCAAGTATTGGCACGAATACTGATTACTCAATAGCTGACGATTGTTGAACAATCCCGAGGCGAAGAGTATGAACAACGGACTTTCTCTGGCCGACCACATCACACTGGAGTTGCGCGCCGACATTATTGGCGGCCGTTTGCTTCCCGGCATGGCGCTGGTCGAAGGCGATCTGGTAGCAGCCTACAACGCTTCGCGCAATACCATTCGTGAAGCCTTGCACCGTCTGGGGCAGGAAGGCCTGACACGTTATGTGCGCAACAAAGGCGTGATGGTGCGGCGTCTGGGGTACGAGGATGTGCGGGATCTGTTCAAGGTTCGACGCACACTCGAATTACAAGCCATCAACACCAGTCGCCCGCTGCGCGACTATCAATCCGACCTCATGCTGCAGGCCCTGGAGGCCACCGAGCTGGCCCGCGAGCGCGAGGACTGGCGCGCAGTCGGCACCCATAGCCTGGCCTTTCATCAACATATCGTCGGGTTGCTGCACAGCCCGTTGTTCGATGAGTTCTTCACCAATGTCGTCGCGCAATTGCGCCTGGTGTTCTGCACAGCGCCCGACGAGTCGCGCTTTCAGGCGCCATGGCTGGTCCGTGACCGGCAGATCCATGAGTTGCTGGTCGAAGGTGACAAGCGCGCGGCTGAAGACGCGATGAGCCTGTATCTCGACGACTCGGAACACCTGCTGTTGCAAATGCTCACCCCTTCTTCCCGTCACTGATCGAGGATTCGTGCCATGTACAAAGACTATCCGGCCGCTTATCAAGTCAGCAAAGGCTCGGCCTTGCAGGTGGACAAGGCCTTCTACGAGCGGGTGCGCGACGCGAAGGACCGTCGCACGCTCATTGAGTCCTTCGAGGTGCCGATTCGCACGGGCCGTGCCTGGCATGTCCCGGCCGGTCACGTGTTCAGGGTTACGACACCTGTTGGCCCGCAAGTGGGGGATTTCAACGTCTGGAACGCCAACGATCCGCGTGAACGCCTGTGGGCCTCGCGCACTCGCCAGTTACAGGGCGCGCACGTCAGCACCCACGACCGGCTCTGGTCGAACCTGCCTTTTCTTCGACCGCTGGTGACCATCACCGATGACAGCCTGGCCGGTTACGGTATCGATGAACATGGCGGTCGCTTGCATGATTTGCTCGGCACGCGTTGTGATCCCTATGTGAACAAAATGCTCACTGGCGAAGACTTTCATCATCACTGCCACTCCAACTTGACCCGGGCGGTGATGCCTCATGGCCTGACCGAGTTCGACGTGCATGATGTCCTGAATATTTTCCAGTGCACGGGCCTGAACCACGACGACATGTATTTCATGAAGGCCTGTCCGGCGCAGAAGGGGGACTACCTGGAGTTCTTTGCCGAAATCGACCTGCTGTGCGCGCTGTCCACTTGCCCGGGGGGCGACCTTTCACTGGCCATGTGGGGACCGGATGCGCAAGACCCCTTGAGCGTTTGCCGCCCGTTGGGTGTTGAGGTCTATCGCCTGGAGGCTTCTTTACTGGAGGGATGGAGCTCGCCTGCGCGTGCGGCCTACAAGGGCTTGCATGGCTTGCACATCGCCAGGGCCGATTGGGAGAAATAGAAACGTGAAACCCTGTCATTCGATTCGAATGACAGGGTTTTTCTGTCAGCGGTCCTGCGCTTCCTTGGCGTCCATTTCCGCATTGCGTTCGGCCACGCGTTTGCGTTGTTCATCGGTCAGCTCAACCTTGTTGGCAGTGTCGCGCAGCAACATCAAACCGCCAACGATAGAGCCAATGGCTATCACCAGAATCAACCAGGCATACCAGGGCATAGGACTCTCCTTGAAGGCAGGCCGCTGACGAAGGTTTCGCCACGCGGCATGCATACCATTTTGAGCGACGGGTATTGAGAGTGGTTCCATCGCGATGTATCCATTCTATGCCTGTCTGGCAGGGTTCACCCGCGCTCGAAGTCATGACGTCTTTGTGAGCAGGGTCAGGAAAAAACGTCAGCATCCTTGAAAAACATTGCAGCCTGATCCTTTGCCGACAACTGCGGTGCTTCTTCCAACTGCCAATCGATGGCCAGGTCCGGGTCGTCCCAGCGAATGCTGCGTTCGGCGGACGGCGTGTAGTAGTCGGTGGTTTTGTAGAGGAATTCGGCGAAATCACTCAAGACCACGAAACCATGGGCGAAACCTTCCGGAACCCAGAGCTGGCGGTGATTCTCGGCAGACAGGCGTACGGCGACCCACTTGCCGAAATGCGGCGAGCTGCGGCGAATGTCCACGGCAACGTCGAGCACTTCGCCCGCTGTCACGCGAACCAATTTACCCTGGGTGTTTTCCCGCTGGTAATGGAGCCCACGCAATACACCCTTTTGCGAGCGCGAGTGATTGTCCTGCACGAATTGCGTGTCCAGGCCGGTCGCATCCTTGAAAGCCTTGGCATTGAAGCTCTCGTAAAAGAAGCCTCGCTCATCACCAAATACTTTCGGCTCAATGATCAGTACACCGGGAAGTTCAGTGGTGATGACATTCATGTTGTTGCTCCTGCCATGGAAGTGATGGTCAGCATTCTTGTTCAAATCCCGCCTGGAAGCGAGGGGAGGAGGGCATTGCCGCGTGATGATCCGAGCAAGCAAACCAGGCTCGGGAGCACAGGCTATTGCCACGGGATACCGCTGTATCGCCCGACCTGACGCTCTCTTTACGTTTTCTTTATGCCTGGCGCACACCCTCGGTCTCGTTCCTTTACAGCCTCCTTTCCGACAATGACTCCACACGCGGCAATACGCCGTAATACGGAGAACTTCCATGAGCGTTCTGGACGGAGTGTCACTGCTGTTGGCAGTGGGGCTGTTCATTTATCTGTTGGTTGCGCTGTTACGCGCGGACCGGAACTAGGAGCGGCTATGCACAGTTATGACTATTGGCTGATCCTCGCATTCTTTGCGGTGGTATTGGTCCCGGCGCCGTTTCTGGGGCGCTTCTACTACAAGGTGATGGAAGGTCAGCGTACCTGGCTGACACCGATTCTGGGTCCCGTGGAGCGTGCTTGCTATCGCCTGTCCGGGGTTGACCCGCATGCGGAGCAGAGCTGGCAGAAATACACGTTGGCCTTGCTGGCCTTCAACCTCGCGGGTTTTCTGCTGCTGTTCGCAATCCTGCTGTTTCAGGATCGCTTGCCGCTCAACCCGCAAAACCTGCCCGGTCAGGAGTGGACGCTGGCGTTCAATACCGCCATCAGTTTCATGACCAACACCAACTGGCAGGCCTACAGCGGTGAAGCGTCCCTGAGCTATCTGAGCCAGATGGTCGGCCTCACCGTGCAGAACTTCGTCAGCGCCGCCACCGGCCTGGCCGTGCTGGTTGCTCTGTGCCGCGGTATCGGGCGCAAATCCACCCAGTCGCTTGGCAATTTCTGGGTCGACATGACCCGCGCCACCCTCTATGGCCTGCTGCCGCTGTGCCTGTTGCTGGCGCTGTATCTGGTGTGGCAGGGCGTGCCGCAAACCTTCGCGCAGTACGTCAATGCCGTGACGATGCAAGGCGTCGATCAGGTGATCCCTTTGGGCCCGGCCGCCAGCCAGATTGCGATCAAGCAACTGGGCACCAACGGTGGTGGCTTCTTCGGCGTCAACTCGGCGCACCCGTTCGAGAACCCGACCGCGTGGTCCAACCTGTTCGAACTCGCTTCGATCATTCTGATCCCCGTGGCACTGGTGTTCACTTTCGGTCATTACGTGAAGGACCAGCGCCAGAGCCGGGCGATCGTGGCCTGCATGTTCGCGCTGTTCCTGATCGGTGGCGCCACGTCTTTGTGGGCCGAATATCAACCGAACCCGGCGCTGAACAACGTCGCCGTCGAACAGACCGCGCCGCTGGAAGGCAAGGAAGCGCGGTTCGGTACCACGGCCACGGTGCTTTGGTCCGTGACCACCACGGCGGCGTCGAACGGCTCGGTCAACGCCATGCACGACAGCCTCAACCCGCTTACCGGCATGGTGGCGCTGGTGAACATGATGGTGGGCGAGGTGATCTTCGGCGGTGTCGGTGCCGGTCTCTACGGCATGTTGCTCAACGTGTTGATTGCCGTGTTCCTGGCCGGACTGATGATCGGCCGCACGCCGGAATACCTCGGCAAGAAGTTGCAAGCCAGGGAAGTTCAATTGCTGGTGGTGACCCTGATGGTCATGCCGATTGGCGTGCTGGTGCTGGGCGCGATCGCTGCCAGTCTGCCTGGCCCGGTGGCCGCGGTGAGCAACCCCGGTGCTCACGGGTTCAGCCAATTGCTCTATGCCTACACCTCCGCCAGTGCCAACAACGGTTCAGCGTTCGGTGGCTTCAGCGCCAACACGCCTTTCCACAACCTGATGCTGGGGCTGGGCATGTTGATCGGGCGTTTCGGCTACATCCTTCCGGTTCTGGCACTGGCCGGCAGCCTGGCGATGAAGAAAACCGCGCCGATTGGCCAGAACAGCTTCCCGACCCACGGCCCGCTGTTCGTGACTTTGCTGACCGTAACCATCTTGCTGGTGGGCGGCCTGACCTTTCTGCCGACCCTGGCATTGGGCCCAATTGCAGAACACTTGAGCATGGGCTTCTGAGGAGTCAATGATGAATATGCCCGCAATCAAACCCGCTGCTGCCAAGGCACCGGAGCAACAGAAAACATCGATCTCGGCCCTCTGGCGCCCGGCGCTGCTGCAAGCCTTCGTCAAACTCGACCCACGGCAGTTGCAGCGTGCCCCGGTGATGCTGGTGGTCGAGTTGACCGCGATCCTTACCACCGTGCTGTGCTTCGTACCGGACACGGCGGTGCCGACCTATGTCGCGGCACAGATTGCCGTGTGGCTGTGGTTCACCGTGCTGTTCGCCAACTTCGCCGAGGCCCTGGCCGAAGGTCGCGGCAAGGCCCGCGCCGACAGCCTCAAGGCCGGCAGCGAAGGCTTGAGCGCACGCCGTAAAACCGCCAGCGGCGCCTTTGAAGTGGTACCGGCCAGCACGCTGCGCAAGGGCGATGTGGTGCGCGTTGCGGCAGGGGAAATGATCCCCGGTGACGGCGAGGTGATCGAAGGCATCGCCGCCGTCAACGAAGCGGCAATCACCGGCGAATCCGCGCCGGTGATCCGCGAGTCCGGCGGTGACCGTTCAGCGGTGACCGGCAACACCCGACTGGTGTCCGACTGGCTGTTGGTGAAAATCACCGCCAACCCCGGTGAATCGACCCTGGACCGTATGATCGCCCTGGTCGAAGGCGCCAAGCGCCAGAAAACCCCGAACGAAGTGGCGCTCGATATCCTGTTGATCGGCCTGACCCTGATCTTCCTGCTGGTGGTGGTGACCTTGCAGCCATTCGCCCACTTCGCCAACGGCAACCTGCCGCTGGTGTTCCTGGTGGCGCTGTTGGTCACACTGATTCCCACCACCATTGGCGGTCTGTTGTCCGCCATCGGTATCGCCGGCATGGATCGTCTGGTACGCCTGAACGTGATCGCCAAATCCGGCCGCGCCGTGGAGGCGGCAGGGGACGTGCACGTGCTGATGCTGGACAAGACCGGCACCATCACGTTCGGTAACCGCCGTTGCACCGCCGTTGTGGCAGCGCCGGGCGTCACCGCCAGAGAACTGGCCGAAGGTGCGTTGTTCGCCTCGCTGGCCGATGACACGGCAGAAGGCAAATCCATCGTCGAGTACCTGCGTAATACACAGCCGCAGCCTGAACCTGCCGCCGAGTTGTTGACGGCGGTGCCGTTCAGCGCTGAAACCCGTCTTTCCGGTGTCGACTATCAGGGCCGTGTCTACCGCAAAGGTGCAGTGGATTCGGTGCTGGCGTTCGTCGGTCAAAAGCGCTCCGACCTGGCTGCTGCGCTGTCCCGGGAAATCGACAGGATTGCCCAGAGTGGCGGCACGCCGTTGCTGGTATGCACCGATGGCAAGTTGCTGGGGGCGATTCACCTCAAGGACGTGGTCAAGCCCGGCATCCGCGAGCGTTTTGCCGAACTGCGCAAGCTGGGGATCCGCACTGTCATGGTGACCGGCGACAACCCGCTGACTGCGGCGGCGATCGCGGCCGAGGCGGGTGTGGACGATGTGCTGGCCGAAGCCACCCCGGAGAAGAAACTCTCACGCATCCGTCACGAGCAGAACGACGGTCGCCTGGTCGCCATGTGCGGCGACGGTGCCAACGACGCCCCGGCCCTGGCCCAGGCGGACGTCGGCATGGCCATGAACGACGGCACCCAGGCCGCGCGCGAAGCGGCCAACATGGTCGACCTCGACAGCGACCCGACCAAGCTGCTGGACGTGGTGCAGATCGGCAAGGAACTGCTGGTGACTCGTGGCGCGCTGACCACGTTTTCCATCGCCAACGACGTGGCCAAGTACTTCGCCATCCTGCCGGCGCTGTTCGCCGCGATCTACCCGCAACTCGGGGTGCTGAACATCATGCATTTGAGCAGCCCGCAGAGCGCGATACTTTCGGCCATCGTGTTCAACGCCTTGATCATCGTCGTCCTGATTCCCCTGGCGCTGCGCGGTGTGCGGGTGCAGGCGGCGAGTGCGGCGGCGTTGCTGCGACGCAATCTGCTGATCTATGGGCTGGGCGGGATTGTGGTGCCGTTCGTGGGGATCAAGGCCATCGACATGCTGTTGACGGCGCTGCACCTGGTTTAACGACAACCCCTGTAGGAGCGAGCAAGCTCGCGATGGAGGTCAACGATAACGATGGCGGTCTGACACCCCGCGGTGTTCTTGCTTCCATCGCGAGCATGCTCGCTCCTACAGGGTTTTTACTTAATTCGAGGATTTTGAAATGTCCACAATGATACGTCCCGCCCTGAGCCTGCTGGTGCTGATGACCCTGATCACCGGTGTTGCCTATCCGCTGGTGGTCACCGGCGTGGCCCAGGTAGCGTTTCCGGACCAGGCCAACGGCAGTTTGGTACGCGACGCCGACGGCAAGGTCCGCGGCTCGTCGCTGATTGCCCAGGACTTCACCGGTGACGCCTGGTTCCACCCACGACCATCGGCCGGTGCATTTGCCACTGTGTCGAGCAGCGCCAGCAACCTGTCACCGAGTAACCCGGCACTGGCGACCCGTGTGATTGATGATGCCAACAAACTGCGGGTGCCAGGTCAGGGGCCTGTGCCGCTGGCGCTGGTGACCACCTCCGGCAGCGGCCTCGATCCCCACTTGCCACCAGCTGCGATTGCCTATCAACTGGCGCGTGTCGCCGCGGCGCGCAACCTGCCGGTATCGACCCTGCAAAACCTGCTGGATGCGCACATCGAGCAACCTTTGGTGGGACCGCCAGTGGTGAATGTGCTTGAGTTGAACCGGGCGCTGGAACAGCTCTAAATAGGTGGCGAACCAATCGCGAGCAGGCTCGCTCCCACAGGTGTACGCACTACAAATGTGGGAGCGAGCCTGCTCGCGAAGACGATCCAACATTCACCTCTTCAATACCTGAAAATGAGATAGCCAGATATGAGCGACTCCGGCCGCGCCGACGCGCTGTTAGCCAACCTGCCCCGCGATGGCCGTGGCCGGCTCAAGGTTTTTCTCGGCGCCGCACCCGGTGTCGGCAAGACCTACGCCATGTTGCAAGCGGCGCACACCCAGTTGCGTCAGGGCGTGAAGCTCATCGCCGGCGTGGTCGAAACCCATGGTCGCGCCGAAACCGAGGCGCTGCTCGGCGGTTTGCCACAGCAGCCACTGGTGCGCTCGGAATACCGTGGCGTGATGCTCGAAGAAATGGACCTCGACGGCTTGCTGGCCGCCCGGCCGAAACTGGTGCTGGTGGATGAACTGGCTCACACCAATGCTCCCGGCAGCCGCCACGCCAAACGCTGGCAAGACATTCAGGAGCTGCTGGCTGCCGGCATTGACGTGTTCACGACCGTGAACGTCCAGCACCTGGAAAGTCTGAACGATCAGGTACGCGGCATCACCGGCGTACAGGTGCGTGAAACCCTGCCGGATTGGGTGCTGCAAGAGGCCTATGAACTGCTGCTGATCGATTTGCCGTCTCGCGAATTGCTGGAGCGCCTGCGTGACGGCAAGGTCTATGTGCCGGAGCAGGCGCGGGCGGCGATCGATGCCTTTTTCACCCAGACCAATCTCACTGCATTGCGCGAACTGGCCATGCAGACGGCGGCGGCCCAGGTCGATAACGATCTGGCCCAGGGTTATCGCCAGCTCGGTCAGGCGGCACCGGCTGTGCGTGGTCGCTTGCTGGTCGGCGTCGATGGCGATGCCCAGGCCGAACGCCTGGTGCGTCACGCCAGCCGAGTCGCGCAACGGCGCAATTTGCCGTGGAGCCTGGTCCATGTGGACAACGGCCGTGTGGGCGATGAGCAGTCCCGGCTACGTTTGCAAAGTGCACAACAACTGGCCGAACGCCTAGGCGGCGAAGTGGTGTTGTTGCGGGCCGGGGAGGTGGCCAAAACCCTGATCCAGCATGCCGCCGAGCGCCGTGCCAGCCTGGTGCTGGTCGGTCAGTCCCGGCCGCGACTGCGAAGGCGCCTGTTCGGTGGCGGGCTGGCTGCGCGATTGTTGCGCAATGCCCGCGGACTGGAAATCAACGTCCTGGACAGTGATCACGAAGATCATCAGCCACGCCAGCGCTCAATGCAGTCGCTGGTGTGGTTCGACTATGCCCTGGCACTGGTGGCGACGGTGTTGGCCAGTGGCCTGGCCTGGGCGGTGGCAAGCGTTCTGCCGCTGCCGAATATCTCGTTGGTGTTCCTGGCCGCGGTGTTGCTGGTGGCGGTGCGCAGTAGCCTGGGGCCTGCGCTGGCCTGTGCGGCACTGTCGTTTCTGACCTATGACTTCCTGTTCATTCCGCCGAATTTCTCCTTCAGCATCCAGCGCGAAGAAGACGTGCTGACTCTGTTGTTTTTCCTGCTGATGGCGGCACTCACCGGCAACCTTGCGGCGCGGCAGCGGCGGCAATTGCAAGCGTTGCGCGACACTCAGGAAGAGACCAGCGAATTGCTCGATCTGTCGCGCAAGCTCACCGCCGCCACGGACCGCCAGGCGGTGGTCAGTGCGGCGGCACAACACCTCAATGGCTGGAGCGACCTGCAAGTGTGCCTGCTCAATCGCGACGGCCAGAGCGGCTGGAAAGTCGAAACAGGTGGCCCGCTGGAGTTGACCGAGGCCGAGCGCGCGGCTGCCGATTGGGCCTGGCAACACGATCAACCGGCGGGCGCGGGCACAGGCACTTTGCCGATGGGGCGTTGGTGGTGGTGGCCGCTGTCGGCCGAGGAAGGTCCGCTGGCGCTGTTGGGTGTTTGCGCCAAGGAGGGCCAGACCCTGAGCGGCCAGCGCAGACGCCTGTTGACGGCGTTGAGCCAGCCATTGGCGCAGGCGCTGGCTCGCGCGCAATTGGCCGATGATCTGGAAGCGGCGCGATTGCACGGTGAAACCGAGCAATTGCGCAGTGCCTTGCTGGCCTCGGTATCACACGATCTGCGGACACCCCTGACTGCCATGCGCGGCAGCATTGACAGTTTGTTGGCCCTTGGCGAGGCGATCCCGCTGGAGGATCGCCGCGAATTGCTCGAAGGTACCCGCGATGAAGCGGAGCGGTTGGACCGCTATATCCAGAACCTGCTCGATATGACCCGCCTCGGCCATGGCGCGCTGAAGCTGGCGCGCGATTGGGTGTCGCCGGCCGACATCGTCGGCAGTGCACTCAATCGCCTGCGCGCGGTCCTGGCGCCCCTGCAGGTCAGCACCGAGGTGCCGGCGGAGCTGCCGCTGCTGTTCGTCCATGCGGCGCTGATCGAACAGGCGCTGATCAATGTGCTGGAAAATGCCGCGCGTTTCTCGCCATCCCACGGACGTCTGCACTTGAGTGCCGGGGCTGGCGAAACCGAGCTGTTTTTCGCGGTGAGCGACGAGGGACCAGGGATTCCGGAAGCGGAACGGGCGAAGATCTTCGACATGTTCTACACCGCCGCCCGCGGCGATCGCGGTGGGCAGGGTACGGGACTGGGGCTGGCGATCTGTCAGGGCATGGTCGGTGCCCACGGCGGGCGGATCAGTGTCGCCGACGGTATCGAAGGGCGTGGAACCTGCATCACCTTGCACCTGCCATTGCAGGCTCAGCCGGCCTTTGAAAATTAAGCGTCGAAAGTGAAGCCTGGTCGTGCTTGCGTTACTCTTTTGCCACCTCTTTGTGTTGATGTGAATTCATGAGCCAGACCGCGACCATTTTGGTCATCGACGATGAGCCGCAGATCCGCAAGTTCCTGCGTATCAGCCTCGCTTCCCAGGGCTACAAAGTACTGGAGGCGAGCACCGGCAGCGAAGGCCTGGCCCAGGCCGCATTGAACAAGCCGGACCTGCTGGTGCTCGACCTTGGTTTGCCGGACATGGACGGCCAGCAGGTGCTGCGCGATTTTCGTGAGTGGTCGACGGTGCCGGTGCTGGTGCTGTCGGTGCGTGCCGGTGAAGGGCAGAAGGTTGAAGCTCTGGATGGCGGCGCCAATGACTACGTGACCAAACCCTTTGGCATTCAGGAGTTCCTGGCACGGATTCGCGCGTTACTGCGTCAGGCACCCGTGGGTGAAACGCAGCAGGCAGCGCTGACCTTCGGCCCGCTGACAGTGGACCTGGCGTATCGGCGGGTATTGCTCGATGGCGGCGAAGTCGCGCTGACCCGCAAGGAATACGCCGTGCTGGCGCAATTGGCACGGCACCCGGGGCGGGTCATCACCCAGCAGCAACTGCTCAAGGACATCTGGGGACCGACCCACACCGAGGACACCCATTACCTGCGCATTGTGGTCGGACACTTGCGCCAGAAACTCGCGGATGATCCGACCCGGCCGCGATTCATCGTGACCGAGGCGGGGGTGGGGTATCGGTTGCTGAGCGAGGGTGGTCTTTAGGTTTTGTGTTGTTCCTGAGGACGCCATCGCTGGCAAGCCAGCTCCCACAAAGATGGGCACCGATCACAGATCACTGTGGGAGCTGGCTCGCCAGCGATGGGGCCTTCAAGTCCACTCGGGAGCTTCAGGAATCCCGCTCATTCTCGTACCTGTCCAGCGTATCGCGCGCAATCTCCCGTCCCAGTGCGATCAACTCCGGCGCCTTGTAGAACTCGAAAAAGCGGCATACCCGTTTCGGCACGTTGATCAGGATGTCCGGTGGATATCCGGCAATCTTGTACTGCGCCAGGGAAGTCTGCATGACTTCGAAACTTTGGTTGATCAGGTCCAGCAGGGACGCGGGCCCGACATTGTCGATGATGAACGAGCCCGTGGCGGACTTCGGCGCGCCGTCGCGTTCCGGGGCGGCCGCCGGTTGTTGTGCCTCGGGTTCGGCGGACTCGACCCAGGGGTTGAGTTCCGCGGCCTCAGCCATCAACGCTTCTTTTTCCAGCAACAGCAGTTGCTCGGCCTGCTTGCGCCGAAACGGCAACTTGGAGCCCAGGGAGCTGATCAGGCTGTCGAATCGGGTCTTGAATGCGGCGGGTCGCTGGACGACCGGTAACCGATAGTGGCGTTGGTTGGTGGCGTTGAGATTGACCGCGATAATCAGATCGCAATGACTCGATACCACCGGCACGATCGGCAGCGGATTGAGAATGCCGCCGTCCACCAGCATCCGGTTGCCCTGCATGACCGGGGTAAACAGGCTTGGAATCGCAGCCGAGGCGCGCATGGCCTGGTGCAGGCAACCTTCCTGGAACCAGATTTCCTGCTGATTGGTCAGGTCGGTGGCGATTGCCGTGTAGGGAATGCGCAGGTCTTCGATGTTGATTTCGCCGACGATCTTGCGGATCTGTCCGAAGACCTTTTCCCCGCGAATGGCGCCCAGGCGAAAACTGACATCCACCAGGCGCAACACATCCAGGTAATCCAGGCTCTCGATCCAGTCGCGATAATCATTCAGTTTGCCGGCGGCGTAGATACCGCCAACCACCGCCCCCATGGAACAACCGGCGACACAGGCAATGTCGTAGCCACGCCGTTCGATCTCCTGGATGACGCCGATATGGGCATAACCCCGGGCTCCACCCGAGCCCAACACCAGTGCGACACGTTTTTTCATGAACCGCCCTCGTTTGACTGCATCAACAATGCACCCATCGAGGGGCGTGCTTCAATTGCCAGCGTCGTCCGGCAGGGCAAAGGCGTCGTTTTTTCGACACTCCGTGACGGCAGATGGTTATTCTCGCCAGCGCTATAGTGTGCTCAGGCGATGGACGGCACTTTTCCCGTGGCGGACCGTCCTAGTTGCACGACTGTTACCAATTTCGAGGTGTAAATGATGAAAGCCTGGATCTGTGTCCCTTTGATTGCCCTGGTACTCGCCGGTTGTGCCGGAAAAACCGCCTATCGCGACAGTTGCGGCAGCAACCTCGATGCGGCGTGGCATGAGCTGGATCTGGCCAAGGCCGAGGGCTTCGCCGGGACCGTCAGCTATTCCAAGGCGTTGTCGTTGTTGACTGCGGCCAAGACCCAGCAACAATTTGAAGGCTTCGAAGGTTGTACCAGCAAAGCTGAAAAAGCACGTTTCTACATTCGCGAATCGCGCGCCGGGCGCTAAAAGCAGCTACAAACTCTAGGCAGCAGGGTGCACGTCCGCTTCGCGATGCTCGACTTGTATCTTGTTGCTCGCAGCTTGTAGCTGTTTACGGAGTGAACCATGATCAACCGCTTGGTGGCCCGTGTCCTGGGCCTGGAAGTTCGCCTGTTGGCCTGTCAGGCACGCTTGAGTGCCCGTACCGATCCCGAGGCATTGCACGACCTGCGTACGACCGTGCGCCGGTTGCGCAGTTTGTTGCGACCATTGCGCGGTTTGCCGGGTGTCGAACAACTGGAAGCGGCGGCATCGGGTGTTGGCACCCTGACCACGCCATTGCGCGACTGCGAGGTGCTGGCGGCGTATTTGCAGAAGCACGATCAACCCGAAGCGGCACAGCGACGCATGACGCAGATGGCCAGGGCTTATCCGCAGGTGGCGGCGAGCACCGAGCTTGGGCAGTTGCTGATCATCCTCGAAGCGTTCCCGCGCTTTTTACGGGCAGCCCAGCGTCAGGGGCTGGTCAAGGGTTTGGGCAAGCGCATCGAAAAGCGCCTTGGCAAGCAATGGAAAAAACTCGACGAGGCCCTGCACGACCCTGCCCACGACCGCCATCGCCTGCGCCTGCTGATCAAGCGGGTGCGCTATGGCATCGAGGCCTACCCCGAACTGGATCGCCTGCCGAAAGCGGCGATGCCCAGGCTCAAGTCGGCTCAGAGCGCATTGGGTGATTGGCACGATTGCTGGCAATGGTTGGCCAGGGCCGAGCAGGAAGCGGATCTGCAGCCCTGTGTTGCGGTCTGGAAAACCAGGATGGCCGAGGCCGAACAGCGCGCCGATCGAGTCCTCGAAAAACTCGACAAGTCCTGTTTCAAATCCTGATCTCGATACATGCCCTTGTGGGAGCGAGCCTGCTCGCGAAAGCGCAGTGCCAGTCAGTGCATGTGTCTTCTGATCCACCGCAATCGCGAGCAGGCTCGCTCCCACAGGTTTTCCTTGTTCGGCAATTCGCCTGTGCGGCCCATCTGTCGGTCAATTTGGCCGGAATGTGCGCTGTACAGCCTTCGCGGGCTCGTTAAGATCCCTTCAATCCTTTCCTGCTCTTGAGGTTTTCATGCGCTTTTCCGATCTGCTCGATGCCGTCCGCCGCCAACCGCTGGAGTTGGCCATTCCGGCTGGATGGGCGCAGGGACGTGCCAGTTTCGGTGGACTGGTGGCCGCCTTGCAGTACGAAGCCATGCGCGCAAAGGTGCCGGCCGAGCGCCCGGTGCGTTCTCTGGCGATCACGTTTGTCGGCCCGGTCGAGCCTGAAGTGCCGGTCAGTTTTGAAGTCGATGTACTGCGCGAGGGCAAGGCCGTCAGTCAGGTGCTGGGCCGGGCCATGCAGAAGGGGCAGGTGGTCACCCTGATCCAGGGCAGCTTCGGCGCCTCGCGACCTTCGGAAGTTGCGGTATCGGCGCATCCGGCACCGGAAATGAAACATTGGGAAGACTGTCAGGAGTTGCCTTTCATCGAAGGTGTCATTCCGGAGTTCATGCGGCACCTGGCAATGCGCTGGAGCGTAGGCGGTATGCCGTTCACCGGTAGCACTTCGCGCCAGATGGGCGGCTGGGTGCGCTTGCGTGGCGATGTGAAGGAAGAGGCCGTCAGCGAGGCGCACATCCTGGCGCTGGTGGACGCCTGGCCTCCCGCCGTGATGCCGTTTCTGAAAAAACCGGCGATGGGCAGCACGTTGACCTGGACCATCGAGTTCGTGCAGCCATTGCTGGAGTTGAGCACGCTGGACTGGTGCAAATACCTCGTGGAAACCGATCACGCCGCCGACGGCTACGGCCATGCGGCGGCGAAATTCTGGGATGCACAAGGTCAACTGATTGCCATGAGCCGGCAGACCGTGACGGTCTTCGCCTGATCAATGGCGGCGGTGGCGCTCACGCCAGGCGCGCCACCAGCCACCGCTGAGAAAAAAGCGCGGAAAGGTCAGGAACTGCTCGACCAGCAAACGCGATACCGCATCCTTGCGATCACTGAACGGCTCGGAGGCTTGTGCCTCCAGGCTATGGCCATGACGTTGCAGGCCCAGTGCAGCCATTATGCCGATCACACCGATTGCGAGGTTGGCCAGGCTCAGGCTGAACACACCGGAAACGATCAACAGAAAGGCCACGATGAACAGGGGCACGGCAATCAGGTGCAGCACCAGGTTGGTCGGGTGCTGGTGATTGTCCGGATAGGCACGCCATTGCCAGGCAGGAAGGTTGGGGTGACGTTTACCCATGATGGTATTCCTCAAGTCCATGTTGAATTCATGGTTGAAGAATAGGCCCGGCAATTACACGCGGCGAATCAAGCTTGGCTATCGAACCGATAGGGACCATGGTCAACATTGATGGTGACCGGGATGACGCCTTCGCTGCGATGGAACTGATACTCCGCGTCATCGTTTTTCGCCTGTAGGAGCGAGGCTTGCCCGCGAACGGGGCACTGCGGTGAAACTGATACACCGCGTCATCGTTCTTCGCCTGTAGGAGCGAGGCTTGCCCGCGAACCGGGCACTGCAGTGAAACTGATACACCGCGTCATCGTTCTTCGCCGGCAAGCCTGGCTCCTACACGCGAAAGGGTCGTTACAGCTTGAGTTGCCCTATGGCCTTGTTCAACTCTCCCGCCAACGACGCCAACTCATTACTGGTAGTCGCCGAGCCGACGGTCTGCTGCACAGTGTTCTCGGTTACATCGCGAATGCTCACCACGGCCCGGTTCATTTCTTCGGCCACCTGGCTCTGCTGTTCGGCCGCTACAGCGATCTGCGTGTTGCTTTCACGCATTTGCGCCACGGCACCGGTAATTTGCATCAGTGCGGTGCCCGCTTCCTGCGCTTGCTGTACGCAGTCGTCGGCCTTGAAGGAGCTTTCCTGCATGAAGTCCACGGCGTCCCGCGTACCGGCCTGCAACGCTGAGACCATGACGGTGATTTCGTCCGTGGAGGTCTGGACGCGCTTGGCCAGGTTGCGCACTTCATCGGCGACCACCGCGAAACCGCGACCCATTTCTCCGGCCCGGGCCGCTTCGATCGCGGCGTTCAATGCCAGCAGATTGGTCTGCTCGGCAATGCTGTGTATCACATTGACCACACCGTTGATCTTCTGGCTGTCTTCGGCCAGGCGCTGGATCATTTCGGCGGTCTGCTGCACACCCGTGGACAAACCGGCAATCGACTTCTGAACGCGCATCACCACTTCCTGCCCACTGCCGGCCAGGGTATCGGCCGATTGTGAGAGGTCTCGCGTGGCGCCAGCGTGTTGGGCGATGTGATGGACAGTGGCGGTCATTTCATTGATCGCTGTGGCGGCCTGATCGGTTTCGCTCTGCTGGCCGAGCATGCCGTGGCGTACGTCGTTCATGCTCGCGGCCAATCGTGCGGCGCCGTCGTCCAGTTGCCGGGCGGTATTGGCAACGGTGTTGACCACCCTTTGATAGCCGGCCTGCATGGCGTTGAAGGCATTGGCCATTTGCCCGACTTCGTCGTTGCATGCCAGCGGGACGCGGGCCGACAGATCGCCGGTTTTCTCCACATGCAGCATCACATCTTTCAAGGTATTGAGCTGGCTGAGCAGAAAGCGGATCAGCAATTGCGAGGCACCGAGCATTGCCAGCATCAGGATGAACACCGCCACGGCATAGTTGGCGAAACGCTCGCCGAACACCTGGCCGAGGCTCGGTCCGTGGGCAATCACGGCGACCTGCTGGCCGTCCGCACGTGTGAACACTGCTGCGCCAATCATCAGGTTGTCGCCGAGCAGCGGCAAGGAATCGATATCGACCCAGCCATTGGCATGGCTCAGCTGCGGCAGCGGCTGCCCGTTGAGTTCGGGCACCTGGTCACGATTGAAGACCAACAATTCTTCCGCCTTGGGTAACGCTTGCCCGACGGGCCATGCACCGAGCAGGCGTGCCTGGGCTTGCGCCGACGCCTGGGCCGCATGGCTGCGGGCCTGTTGCTCGAGCTGTACGGCGTAAAGCACCAGCAACAAGGTGGTGATGAAGGCGACAGCGTTCACCGCCCAGAATTTGTACTTCAGCGAGATATTGCTAAGCCAGGCACCCATGGAGGTCTTCTCTGATAGCGAACACGGTTTTGGCAAGGTGCCATTATTGTGCTGCTACTCAGGACGAAGGATTTTGATGCAGGTCAATGTGGCAGCGCGCCAGCTGTGATCCCTCGAAGGACAAGGTGATTAGCGGGAGATCGAGGGCAGTCCGAAGAACGCCTGTGCACATGCCGTGCTGTGCGCCGCCAGGTCTTCGGGGCTTTCCCCGCGATGCATTGCCACTTCACGCAACACTTCGGTCAGGTACGCCGGTTCGTTGCGACCGTTTTTCGGTTTGGGGCGCAGGCTGCGCGGAAGCAGGTACGGTGCATCGCTTTCGAGCATCAGACGCCCGCGTTTGATCTCCTTGACCAATGGATGCAGATGAGTGCCCCGGCGCTCGTCGCAGATCCAGCCGGTAATGCCGATGTGCAGGTCCATGTCGAGGTAACCGAACAGCGCCTTTTTTTCCCCGGTGAAGCAGTGAACAACGGCGGCCGGCAGTTGATCTCGGTAGTCACGCACAATCTCCGACAGCCGTTGGCTGGCATCACGCTCATGCAGGAACACCGGCAATTGCAGCTCGACCGCCAGCGCCAGGTGCTCTTCCAGGACTTTCTCCTGCTGCGGGCGGGGTGAGAAATCGCGATTGAAATCCAGTCCGCACTCACCCACGGCCACCACGCTCGATGCCTTGAGCAGATCACGCAGGCAGCGAGCACTGTCGGCGTTCCAGTCGCTGGCCGAATGAGGGTGGATGCCGGCGGTGGAGAACAACCGTTGCGCACTGTCATCCAGTTGCCGGCACAGCTCCAGCGCACGTTCGCTGTCCTGGACACTGGTGCCGGTGAGCACCAGTTGGCTGACGCCTGCGGCATAGGCGCGGTCGAGTACAGCCTGGTGTTTGTCGGCAAAAGCGGGGTTGGTCAGGTTGACGCCGATATCGATGAGTTGCATGGTGCTACCTCGGAACGACCTTGGTGCGAAGGGTCGCAAAGCATATCAGAGCCGTAGATTTATAAGAAAAACCAAGAACTACAACGGGTTATGGCTGTCTTTTGCCAGTGCTCAAAGTTGCGCCATTGAGCGTCGTACCCGTAAGGATGGTTCGTGTGCTGTCGCTGTGCCAGTATTGGGCGCTTTGCCAGCGCGTCAGGCTGCCGGTTTCTAACGTTTGATTTCAAGACATCACTGATGTGATCGACCTGAATTCTTTTCGGAGAGTGGATGATTCGTCCCTCGATTTTGCTACTGCTGTGCTGTTCGCTACTGCTGCCGATGCCGGCAATTGCGCGCCTGCCCGGGCCGCTGCTGGCCGTACCGGCGACCAAGGTGCGCGATCTGACGGAAATCCGCGCCAGTGGTGTCTTGCGCGTGCTGGTCAATCAGAGCCGCAACAGCTCGGGTGAGGTGCAGGGGCAGGCCATCGGCGTCGAGTACCACCGCTTGCGCGCCTTTGAGCAATACCTCAACGGCTACGCCCGTGACGGTCAGGAAATCACCCTCAAAATCATTCCCAAGGCCAAGGATCAATTGCTCGGCGCGCTGCAGCGCGGGGAGGGCGATCTGGTGGCGCCGGGCGAGTTGCTCGACCTGCAACCCGGTTACGCGGTCAGCACCAGTGAACCGGTTGCCAGCAATGTTCCGCTGGTGCTGGTGGGGATCAAGGGGGAGCGCCGCTTTACCCGGCTGGAACAGCTGTCGGGCAAGACCCTGGCGCTGCCCACGGGTAGCGCCGCCGGCGATGCGGTCAGCCAGATCAACCAGAAACTCGCCTTGCATAAATTGCCGCCGGTCAAGATCGAGTGGGTCGACCCGAGCCTGGCGGTCGAGGATGTGCTGGAGATGGTCCAGGGCGGAATTTTCCACCTGACCATTGTCGAGCAACCGATTGCCGAGCGTTGGGGCAAGATTCTGCCGAAGCTGCGATTCGACCGGCAGGTGCTGATCAGCGATCCGGGCGAGGAGTACTGGTTTGTGCGCCGCGACGCCTCGATGCTGCGGGCCAGTATCGACCGGTTCCTGGTGGGCTACAAAAAGCCATCGGATCAGGACGCCGCCTTCCTGCGCATCTATCGGCGCCTCTATCAAGTGCACTATCCCTTGGCCAAGGCCGACCGACAGCGCCTGGAGAAGCTTCGACCCGTGTTGAAGAAACACGCCGACGCCCAGGACATGGATTGGCTGAACCTGGCGGCGCTGGCGTTCAAGGAGTCGGCGCTGCAACCCCAGGCCCACGGTGGCGGTGGCCCGACCGGTCTGATGCAGATCACGCCGGCGGCGGCACAGCGGGTGGGGATCAACAATGTTCAGGACCTCGATGCCAACGTGCAGGCCGGTGCCAGGTACCTGGCAATGATTCGACGCAAGTTCTTCGCCAGCCCGAAACTCAATGAACGCGAGCGTATGGCGTTTGTGCTGGCGGCCTACAACATTGGCCCGGAACGGGTTCAGGGCATGCGCGCCGAGGCGCGGCGACGGGGTTTGAATCCCAATCAGTGGTTCTTTCAGGTCGAGCGCATTGCCATGGAGCAGGTGGGAATGGGACCTGTCAGCTATGTTAATAGCGTGAACAAGTATTACTTGGCGTTCGATCGGGAGCGGGAGTCCCTGGAGTCTTCAGGACGCCAACCTGTTTTACGAAAGTAATCGAATTATCCGATTGTAGTTATGGGGTTTTTGCGCTTTTGTCATAAATATTTTTGATTAATATGACGGTCAACCCACACACACTCACGATGGATGACACAGCATGAGCACACTGATCAACAAGGTTCTGTTTACCCGCGCTGGCTTCGGCCTGACCGTTCTGCGAATTTTCGTCGGCATCATCTTCGCCGCCCACGGTTCGCAGAAACTCTTCGGCGCCTTTGGTGGCTATGGCCTGGCCGGCACCGCGCAATACATGGAAAGTATCGGCCTGACGCCGGGTTACCTGATGGCGACGCTGGCGGGCGGTACCGAGTTTTTCGCCGGCCTGGCGCTGATCATCGGCCTGCTGGTTCGTCCGGCGGCGCTGGGTCTGACCTTCCTGTCGCTGGTGGCGATTTTCTCGGTGCACATCAGCAACGGTCTGTTCATGGCCAACAACGGCTACGAATTTGCCCTGGCTCTGCTCGGTGGCAGCATCGCTGTCATGATTGAAGGCGCCGGCAAGCTCTCGTTCGATCGCGCCATCGCTGGCTGACCGCTCTGATTCAACGTCAAGGCCCGCATTGCGCGGGCCTTTTTTGTTGCGGGTCATTCTTGACACTGTCCGGTCAGCTTCTCTAGGATGCTGCACATGCGCCGATTTAAACAGCTACTTGCGGGGCGCCAGATGACTTCAACGGTCATCGACAGAAGCTTGAAACAGGCTTCGAAATACCGCTAAAGCGCTGGTTCGGTGTTGCCTCTCACCTGCCATGCAGACTTTTGAGGCAGAGACACGACACGATGAACGCACTAAGCCCCGTAGTACGTCCCGCGCCGATCACGGCACATCTCACCCAACGCAATCCAAAAATCCTGCTTGGCGGCAAACATCAGCCGACGCTCCTGCGTTACCTCGACGGCTGGCCACGTCGTACCGGCGGGCCGGCAGCGTTCCTGATCCAGTTCATAGAAGATGGCGAATCCCTGGCGCGATTTGCCAGCGACAGCTTTGATCTGGCAGTGATTCAGTCGCCCAGTGCCGAAGATGCCCAGGAAGTCATCAAGCAATTGACCCGCGTTGCCCGGCAGGGGTTGATCACCCGTCGCTGAAGCACTGGGGGCCTAGAGGTAGTCGATCGCCACGATGTAGACGTATTGTTCGCCGGTGGGCGTCTGGACCCGTACTTCGGCGTCCAGTGCCTTGCCGATCAAGGCGCGGGCCAAGGGTGAGTCGATACTGATCAGGCCTTGTTTCAGATCCAGTTCATCCGGGCCGACAATGCGATAGCGTGACGCCTTGCCGTCCTCGTCCTCGATGGTGACCCAGGCGCCGAAATAGACTTTGTTCGGATCGCTTGGCTTCTCACTGACGACCTTGAGCGCCTCCAGGCGTTTGGTCAGAAAGCGCACACGGCTGTCGATCTCGCGCAGCATCTTTTTGCCGTAGGTGTATTCGGCGTTTTCAGAACGATCACCCTGTGCCGCCGCTTCGCTGACAGCTTGCGTCACTTGCGGTCGCCGGACGTGCCATAGCTCATGAAACTCGGCGCGCATTCGTGCCTCACCTTCTGGAGTGATCAACGCAGTGCCGGCGGTGCGGGGAGGGCGATAACGGCTCATGACGGCTTCTTGGGATGGAGAAGAGCCGAGTTTATCAACCCTCGCGCAGGACTGTCAGCGGGCTGGCATTCAACGCGCGACGAGTACCGAACACGCCGGCACCACCGATCAGTACCGCGCCGATCAGTGGCAGCACCAGCAGCCACGGGTGCGGCTGCCAGGGCAGGTCGAGTGCATAGCGGTAAAGCATCAGGCTCACGACCTCCGAGCCCAGCGCGGCCAGCAACCCGCTGACGGCACCGAGCAGGCCAAATTCGATTCGCCGCGCCTTGACCAGCAATTGTCTTTGCGACCCCAGCGCGCGCAACAGTGCGCCTTGACGGATACGCTCATCCAGGGTGGCCTGCAAACCGGAAAAAAGTACGGCCATGCCTGCCGCCAATACGAACAACAGCACGTACTCCACCGCGAGAGTGACCTGGGCGAGGATGCTGCGCAGCTGCGCCAGCAACGCTTCGACTTGCAGAATGGTCACCGCCGGGAAGGCGCGGGACAAATCGACAATCTGCTGATCATGGCCTGCCGACAGATAGAAGCTGGTGAGGTAGGTTGCCGGCAGATCCTTCAGTGTGCCCGGCTGGAAGATCATGAAGAAATTCGGTTGGAAATTGTCCCAGTTGATCTCGCGAAGGCTGGTGACTTTCGCCTCGCGATTGACCCCGCCGACGGAAAAGATCATATGATCGCCCAACTTGAGCTTAAGGCTTTCAGCCACCTTGCCTTCCACCGAAACGCCGGGAATATCCTCTGGCGTGTGATCGCTCCACCAGTGGCCGGCGGTGAGCTGGTTGCCGGCCGGCAGATCCGCGGACCAGGTCAGGCTCAGGTCGCGCTGGATGGCCCGGTCACCCGCCGAATCCTTGCTGACGATCTGTTGTACCGGTTCGCCATTGATGCTGATCAGCCGCCCCGGCACCACCGGGTACAGAGGCGCCGATTGTGCCGAGAGAGCGATCAGCCGATCGGTGAACGCCTGCTTGTCCGCCGGAAGTATGTTCAGGGCGAAATAGTTCGGGGCGTTTTTCGGCAGTTGGTTTTGCCAGGTGTCCAGCAGCTCCGTACGTAGCAGGGCGATCAGTGCCATCGATAGCAGAATCAGACCGAACGCCAGGGATTGCCCGGCGGCTGCCAGCGGGTGGCGCAGCAATTGGCCCAGCCCGAGCCGCCAGGGCAACGCGGCACCGGCCAGCATTCGGCGCAGGCTCTTCAACAACAGCAACAGCAGGCCACCCAGAACCAGTGCCGCTACGACACCGCCGCCGAGCAGGGCGAAGGTCAGTACCAGATCCAGGCTCAGGCGCCACATGATCAGTCCGAGGGCGGCCAGCGCCGCACCGTAGACCACCCAGGTGCCCGATGGAACGGGCAGCAAATCCCGGCGCAAAACCCGCAGCGGTGGAACTCGTCCCAAGGCCGCGAGTGGCGGCAGGGCGAAACCGCCCAGCGCCACCAGTCCGGTACCGATGCCCGCGAGGGCAGGGAGCAGGCCACCGGGTGGCACGTCGCTGGGTAACAAGTCATGCAGCAAGGCAAACAGTCCCAGCTGTGCCAGCCAACCGATAAAGGCACCGCCAATGCTCGCAAGCAATCCGAGAACGGTCAGTTGCAAACTGAACAGCACCATGGTTTCCCGGCGAGAAAGTCCAAGGCAACGCAACAGCGCGCTGGCATCGAATCGGCGGGTGGCGAAGCGTGTTGCTGACAGCGCTACCGCCACACCGGCCAGCAATACCGCCACCAGGCTGGCCATGTTCAAGTAACGTTCGGCCTTGCCCAAAGCCCCCCCGATCTGCCGGTTGCCATCTCGGGCATCCTGGAGACGCTGGTTGGCGGCCAGGCCGGGTTTGATCAGTTGGCGATAGGTTTCCAGCGCCTGGGCATTGCCACGCCAGAGTTCGCGATAACTGACCCGGCTGCCAGGTTGCACCACACCGGTGGCGGCGAGATCGTCGAGGTTGATCAGCACCCGTGGCGTCAGGCTGTAGAAGTTGCCGGCGCGGTCGGGTTCGTAGGTCAGTACACGGGACAGCGTGAGGGTTTTCATGCCGACATCGATGCTGTCGCCGATTTTCAGATTCAGCGCGGTCAACAATCTGGCTTCGACCCAGGCTTCACCGGATTTCGGCCGGCCTCCGGTTTGTTCCGGGGCGAAAGGGGCGGGGGCGCTTTTCAACTCGCCGCGTAATGGGTAGGCGTCATCGACCGCCTTGATGCTGGACAACTGAATACCGTTGTCGGTGGCGATGACGCTGGAGAATTCCACCGCTTGAGCGTGTTCGAGGCCCAGTTCGGTGCCACTTTTTGTTTGTTCCGCACGCGCCGGTGAGCTGCCTTCGAGCAACAGGTCGGCACCCAGAAACTCGGTGGCGCGCAGCATCATGGCGGCATTGAGTCGGGCACCGAAATAGCCGATGGCGGTGCTCGTGGTCACCGCCACCAGCAAGGCGAAGAACAGCACGCGCAGTTCACCGGCACGGGCGTCACGCAGTAACTGGCGGACGGCGAGACTGAACAGGCGCAACAGCGGCAGGCGTACCATCAAGGCTCCAGCGGGGCGACCAGAAGGCCGGCTTCAAGACGGATCAGGCGTCGGCAACGATGGGCCAGGCGTTCATCATGAGTGACCAATACCAGGGTCGTGCCGCGCTCCTTGTTGAGTTCGAACAACAGGTCGCTGATACGCTCGCCAGTGTGGCTGTCGAGGTTGCCGGTGGGTTCGTCGGCGAACAGTACATCGGGTTCGGCAGCAAATGCCCTGGCAATGGCCACGCGCTGCTGTTCGCCACCGGAGAGCTGGCGGGGCGAGTGGGTCAGGCGCTGGCCGAGGCCGACCCGCTGCAGCAGCTCCGTGGCGCGTGCACGGGCATCCGTGCGGCCATCGAGCTCCAGCGGCAGCATGACGTTTTCCAGCGCGTTGAGACTGTCGAGCAATTGAAAGGACTGAAAGACGAAACCCACGTGCTCGGCGCGAAGGCGGGCTCGCTGATCTTCGTCGAGGCTGCTCAGTCCCTGTCCGGCGAGTGTGACTTCGCCGCCACTGGGCAGATCCAGGCCGGCGAGCAGGCCCAGGAGGGTGGATTTGCCGGACCCGGACGCACCGACGATGGCCAGGCTGTCGCCCTGGTTCAGCGCCAGGTTGAGTTCGTGCAGGATGGTCAGTTCACCTTCCGCGCTGGGAACCACTTTGCTAAGGTTCTTCGCAGTGAGAATGCTGGCGCCCATGGAGAATCCGATGCGTGTGTGGTTTTTGAGTGCTGGCCTGGCCTTGATATGCATGGCCCAGAACGCAGCGGCGGGTACAGTCCTGATCGTTGGCGATAGTATCAGCGCCGGTTTCGGGCTGGATACCCGGCAAGGGTGGGTGTCGCTGCTTGAACAGCGGCTCAAGCGCGAAGGTTTCGACGATAAAGTGATCAATGCCTCGATCAGCGGCGACACCAGTGCAGGTGGCCAGGCGCGGCTGCCGGCGCTGCTTGCAGAGCATAAGCCGGCGCTGGTTATCCTGGAGTTGGGAGGCAATGACGGGTTGCGGGGGATGCTGCCAACGCAATTGCAACAAAATCTTGCCTCGATGATCGACAGTTCCCGTACCAGCGGCGCCAAGGTGCTGTTGCTTGGCATGCAATTGCCACCCAACTACGGTGCGCGTTATACCAAGGCGTTTGCCGAAGCTTTCAGCAATGTTGCCCAGGAGAAGAACATCCCTCTGGTGCCGTTTTTTCTCGAAGGTGTAGGCGGTCATCCCGATCTGATGCAGGCTGACGGGATACACCCGGCAGCCGGGGCACAAGACAAGTTGCTGGAAAATGTCTGGCCTACCTTAAAACCGCTGTTATGACACTTTTCTAGTTGCAGGCTTTCGGCTAAGGTTGCGCCCCCGATTTGGAGCCCCCGATGCCGCGTCCCGCCTGGTCACTTTTTGCCTACCAACTGATCGAGCCTGACGAACAGCTGGATTTGTTCGCCTGCCAGGAAGTGCGGGTGCATCTGGTGGCGCGTCAGCTGGAACTGGGTGGTTCGGCCGACCGCACCCTGTGCGGCAGTCTGTTGCCGGCGCAGCCTCGCTGGTCGGGTGTCGACCGCCGGGTATTCCAGGACCAGCGCCTGTGCTCACTGTGCCGGGCGATTCTCGAGTCGCAAAAGCGTGGCACTTCGCCGATCTGGCCGGAACTGCGATTCGAGCTTTGACCCGCCAAAGGTAGCAAGCTATCGGCCAGTTCCCCGAAATAACGGGCAGCGGTGTACAATCGCATTCTTATATCCCCTCTGTTGATCATGCGAAGGATTTTCCGGAATGTTGCCGCGCTTTCCTGCCGTCACCCGCTGCCTGACACTTGCCGCCCTCTGCGTCGCGGGTCCTGCCGCAGCATTGGAGTTTCCCCTGCCGCCACCCGGTGAAGACATCATCGGCCAGGTGCAGGTGATCAAGGCTAAATACGAAGACACCTTTGCCGATCTGGGCACCGCCTACGACCTGGGCTACACGGAGATGGTCGCCGCCAACCCGGGCGTCGATGCATGGTTGCCAGGCGCCGGCACCGAGATCGTTTTGCCGACCCGCTTTATTTTGCCGCCGGGGCCTCGCGAAGGCATCGTGATCAACCTGGCGGAGTACCGTCTCTACTACTACCCGAAGGGCCGGAATGTGGTGTACACCTTCCCGTTGGGTATCGGTCGTGAGGGTTGGGGCTCACCGATTGCCCACACCAGCATCACCGGGAAGACGCCGAACCCGACCTGGACACCGCCAGCCTCGATCAAGGCCGAGCACGCCGCCGATGGTGATCCGCTGCCCAACGTCGTGCCTGCAGGCCCGGACAACCCGCTGGGGCCGTTCAAGTTCACCCTGGGCACGCCTGGTTACCTGATTCACGGTTCGAACAAGAAGTTCGGTATCGGCATGCGCACCAGCCACGGTTGCTTCCGTATGTTCAACAACAACGTACTGGAAATGGCCGGCATGGTCCGATACATCGAGCGCCGAGAGGATTTCATCGCAAATCAGCAGTTTTGGATTGACCAGCAAGGCCCGGGCGATTGCCACGCGCTGGCGTTCGCCG
>NZ_JBNNVQ010000037.1:0-53721 GCF_050280625.1 Pseudomonas sp. NPDC089569 | reverse complement strand
TGAAACAGCACCAGCGCATCTTCGCCGCGTTCACGCAGTGGCGGAATACGCAGTGGCGCGACGTTCAGGCGGTAATACAGGTCGGCGCGGAAACGTAATCCACCGAAGGCGAAAATCACCAGGTTTGTGTGCAACGGGCGCAGGCGTCCAAAGCTCGTCCATGGCAGACCGAAGTTCAGTTCCGGCCAGACCAGTTGAGAGGCGATGAAGACACCGAGCCCCATGCCAAGGATCCCCCAGACCACCGTCATGATGGCGAACTGGCGGACTACCTTATAGTTATAAGCAGTCGGACTGATTGCTGTGCTCATTCTAAGGTTCCACGGTTTGGGTGTTTTATTAGGATTTAAAATCGGTCGCAAGTATGGAGAAAGCGGGGGGTCATTGCAACGCGCCATGACCTGGGTCAATGCTTTCAAATGCTGATTCTGCGGCCTTTCCATGCGCCGAGTAAGGTCAAAATCGGCCACGGAAAAAACGTCCCGGCGGACTGATCAAGGAAGGGGTTCAGGTCGGGTGTAACAGGGTGTGTTCAAATGCAACGAACAAGTGACCGATGGCACTTGGCGCGACAGCCGGTATCTACCAGCCTTTGCGGCCTGTCCTCGGGCAGATTTCGTCGAACACATCGTTGAGGGTCGACCTGGAACCGGCACCGGCCAGTCCGCATCGGCAAGCTTAGACCCGAATCAGGGGAACCGAAAGGAAGACGCGGAGAGGGTGCGACAATGAGTCGCAAAAAGGGAGGAGGGTGCCGCATCCGGGAGAATGCGGCAGTAGAGCGGTCGAGATTTATTCGCGATTGTCTTCAGGCTGCGCTCGATCTGTATTCGAACCGTGTGACAGGCTGTAAACATACGCGGCCAGCAGTTGCACCTTGTCGTTGCCGAGCATTTCGCTCTGGGCCGGCATATGGCCCTGGCGGCCATGGCGAATCGTTTGTTCAAGCTGGGCCAGGCTCGAGCCGTAGATGAAACCGGCCGGGTGCGTCAGGTTTGGCGCACCCATCGCCTCCGTGCCCTGGCCGTTTGCCCCGTGACAAGCAACGCAAGTGGTGCTGAACACCTGCTTGCCGGCTTGCAGGTCGGCGCCGTTATCGGCCGGCAATGGCAGGCCGGCCAGTTCATGGCGCACATAGGCGGCCACGTTTTTCACGCCGGCTTCACCGAGCACTTCACCCCAGGCCGGCATCGCTGCCATGCGTCCACCCATGATGGTGGTCTTGATGGTCTCTGCGCTGCCACCCCAGCGCCAGTCGCTGTCCGTCAGGTTGGGGAAGCCGTAGGCACCCTTGGCATCCGAGCCGTGGCACACCGAGCAATTGGAGGCAAACAAACGCCCGCCCATTTTCAGTGCTCGCGGGTCCCTGGCCACTTCCTCCACTGGCATGGCGGCAAATTTGGCGAAGATCGGAGAGAACCTGGCGTCGGCTTTTTCCATCTCCTTTTCCCATTCATGGACGCCGGTCCAGCCATTTTCGTAGCCAGGCAAAATGCCCTTCCAGTTACCCAGGCCGGGATAGAGCACCAGGTAACCGACGGCGAACAACAGGGTGCCGGCGAACAGCATGAACCACCATTGCGGCAGCGGATTGTCGTATTCCTCGATGCCGTCGAAGCTGTGGCCCATGGTCTGGTCGACACTGCCTTTGGTTTCGCCGCGGCGGGTGGCGAACAGCAACCAGGTCAGGCCGACCAGGCTGCCGATGGTCAGTACGCAGATCCACGTACTCCAGAAGGTGGTCATGGCCGGGTGCTCCTTGTTGCGGTTTCTTCAGGGGTAGGGTGATCGGGTTGCGGTTCGTCGGCGAACGGCAACAAACGGGCTTCGGCGAACTCCGGGCCACGTCTGGCGCTGAACACCCACAGGGTCAGGCCGACGAAAGCCACCAACACCACGACCGTGCCCAGGCCGCGGATCATTCCAGTGCTGATTTCAACGACCATGGTTCACCTCTTGCTCTTGATCGCGGTGCCGAGCACCTGCAGGTAGGCGACCAGTGCGTCCATTTCGGTCTTGCCCTTGAGCGATGCGGTCGCGCCGGCGATGTCATCGTCGGTGTAGGGCACCCCCAGGGTGCGCATGGTCCTGAGCTTGGTCTCGGTGTGGCTGCTATCGAGCTGATTGGCCACCAGCCACGGATAGGCGGGCATTTTCGATTCAGGCACCACGTTGCGCGGGTTGTACAAATGCGCGCGGTGCCAGTCATCCGAATAGCGCGCGCCGACCCGTGCCAGGTCCGGACCGGTACGCTTGGAACCCCACAGGAAGGGATGGTCCCAGACGCTTTCGCCAGCCACCGAGTAGTGGCCGTAGCGCTCGGTCTCGGCACGGAACGGGCGGATCATTTGCGAGTGGCAGCCGACACAGCCTTCGCGGATGTAGATATCCCGGCCTTCGAGTTGCAGCGCGGTGTAGGGCTTCATGCCTTCAACCGGTTTGTTGGTCACGTCCTGGA
The DNA here is from genome assembly GCF_050280625.1 of Pseudomonas sp. NPDC089569. NCBI lineage: Bacteria > Pseudomonadati > Pseudomonadota > Gammaproteobacteria > Pseudomonadales > Pseudomonadaceae > Pseudomonas > Pseudomonas sp. NPDC089569. Next base: position 51,263 of record NZ_JBNNVQ010000037.1, on the reverse strand, counting down.
AAAACAGCGGGACGATCTGGGTCAGGCCACCGATGCTCACGGCCAGCACCATCAGAATCAGCAGCAGGCCGACGTTTTTTTCGATTGTTTCGTGTTTCATGGCGGACTCCTCAGGCCATCTGCGCGGCAGCGGCGACTTCGGCGGGTTGCGAGGCCCGCACGGTGCGCCAGGTGTTGTAAGCCATCAGCAACATGCCGCTGAGGAAGACTGCCCCGCCCACCAGACGCACGATGAAGCCGGGGTGGCTGGCCACCAGGGTCTCGACGAAGGAGTAGGTCAGCGTGCCGTCCTCGTTCACCGCACGCCACATCAGGCCCTGGGCAATGCCGTTGACCCACATCGACGCGATGTACAGCACGGTGCCGATGGTGGCGAGCCAGAAGTGGGCGTTGATCAGGCCGATGCTGTGCATCTGCTCGCGGCCGAAGACTTTCGGGATCATGTGGTACAGCGCGCCAATGGAGATCATTGCCACCCAGCCCAAGGCGCCGGCGTGTACGTGGCCGATGGTCCAGTCGGTGTAGTGGGAAAGGGCGTTGACGGTCTTGATGGCCATCATCGGACCTTCGAAGGTCGACATGCCGTAGAACGCCAGGGAGACCACGAGGAAGCGCAGGACCGGGTCGCTGCGCAACTTATGCCAGGCGCCCGACAGGGTCATCATGCCGTTGATCATGCCGCCCCAGCTCGGTGCCAGGAGGATCAGCGACATCACCATGCCCAGTGACTGGGCCCAGTCCGGCAGCGCGGTGTAGTGCAAGTGGTGGGGGCCGGCCCAGATGTACAGAGTGATCAGCGCCCAGAAATGCACGATCGACAGGCGATAGGAGTACACCGGGCGTTCGGCCTGCTTGGGCACGAAGTAGTACATCATGCCGAGGAAGCCGGCGGTCAGGAAAAAGCCCACGGCATTGTGCCCGTACCACCACTGAACCATGGCGTCGGTCGCACCGGCGTACAGCGAGTAGGACTTGGTAAGGCTTACCGGCAATTCAAGGTTATTGACGATGTGCAGGATCGCCACGGTGATGATGAACGCGCCGAAAAACCAGTTGCCCACATAGATGTGTTTGGTCTTGCGCTGCATCAGGGTGCCGAAGAACACGATGGCGTAGGCGACCCAGACAATGGTGATCAGGATGTCGATCGGCCACTCGAGCTCTGCGTATTCCTTGGAACTGGTGTAACCCAGCGGCAGGCTGATGGCTGCCAGCAGGATCACCAGTTGCCAGCCCCAGAAGCAGAACGCGGCGATTTTTGGCGCGAACAACTGAGTCTGACAGGTGCGTTGCACCGAGTAGAACGAGCTGGCGAACAGGGCACAGCCACCGAACGCGAAGATGACGGCGTTGGTGTGCAGCGGACGCAAACGGCCGAAACTGGTCCACGGCAAATTGAAGTTGAGTTCGGGCCAGACCAACTGGGCCGCGAGAAAAACCCCGAGCCCCATGCCGACGATGCCCCACACCACCGTCATAATGGCGAATTGGCGGACCACCTTGTAGTTGTAGGCGGTACTGATAGAAGTGTTCATGGTTCCCCATCCACGGTTCAGCCGAATCGGGCGCGTGCGCAAGGCATCGTCCCTTTCGCCTGGAGTTATAGGCAGACTTAAAGCGAGGCAAGCATGGACAAAGGGCACAAGGCCGGTATTGACGGGGATCAATGGGGGCGGTGCGTGCGCGAACATGGATGGTTGTGGAATGCCGCGGCTGGCCAGGCTGCGACGACCCTGATCCTCGCCCACGGTGCCGGCGCGCCGATGGATAGCGACTGGATGAACGACATGGCTGCACGCCTGGCCGCTCAAGGCGTCAACGTCTTGCGTTTCGAGTTTCCGTACATGGCGCAGCGGCGCATCGACGGCGGCAAGCGCCCGCCGAACCCGGCACCGAAACTGCTGGAATGCTGGCGCGAGGTGTATGCCCAGGTGCGACGCCATGTCACTGGGCCGCTGGCCATGGGCGGCAAATCCATGGGCGGGCGAATGGCCAGTTTGCTCGCCGACGAGTTGGGCGCCGATGCGCTGGTGTGCCTGGGTTATCCGTTTTATGCCGTAGGCAAACCGGAAAAGCCACGGGTCGAGCATCTGGCGGCGTTGAAAACGCGCACGTTGATCGTGCAGGGCGAGCGGGATGCGTTGGGTAACCGTGAGGCGGTCCAGGCGTATGCGTTATCGCCGAGTATCGAATTGTTCTGGCTGGTGGCCGGGGATCATGATTTGAAGCCGTTGAAGGCTTCAGGATTTACCCATGAACAGCATTTGGCAGCTGCGGCGCACAAGGTGGCTGCATTCCTTCAGTGAAGTTCTGCGCAGTTTCGACGGCCCCATCGCGAGCAGGCTCGCTCCCACATTCGATCTCTAGTGAGCACAATTTTTGTGTTCGGAACGATCCCCTGTGGGAGCGAGCCTGCTCGCGATAGCGGTTTACCAAATTACATCCATTTCAAACTGACAATAAAAACCCGGAAGCTTTCGCCGTCCGGGTTTTGATCGAACCAGCAACAATCAGCGGTTGAACCGCTCCACCAGCGAGTACTGGGTATTCGCGGTCTTGGTCAGTTCTTCACTCAGCAACGCTGAATTCTGCGCCTGTTCCGAAGTCTGGTCGGCCAGTTCGGAAATGTTGCTGATGTTGCGGCTGATTTCCTCGGCCACGGCGCTTTGCTCTTCGGTTGCGGCGGCGATCTGGGTGGTCATGTCGGTGATGTTGGCCACCGCTTCGCTGATACCCACCAGCGCCTGGTCGGCTTCCAGTACTCGTGCCACACCTTCCTCGGCCTGGCGATGCCCGGCTTCCATGGTTTGCACGGCGGTGCCGGCGGTTTGCTGCAACTTGGCAATCAGGGCATGAATCTGGCCGGTGGACTCGCTGGTGCGTTGCGCCAGTTGCCGGACTTCATCGGCCACTACCGCAAAGCCACGCCCCATCTCGCCGGCACGGGCCGCCTCGATGGCCGCGTTCAACGCCAGCAGGTTGGTCTGGTCGGCGATGCCCTTGATCACGTCGACCACGCCACCGATTTCATTGCTGTCCTTGGCCAGTTGCGTCACGGTCTGGCCGGTTTCCCCGACCACCACGGACAGGCGCTCGATGGCCTCGCGGGTTTCCCCGGCGATGTCGCGACCGCGACCCGTCAGCAGATTGGCTTGTTGGGTGGCATCCGCGGTGCGCTGCACATGGCTGGCCACTTCCTGAGTGGTGGCGGCCATCTGATTGACAGCGGTCGCCACTTGCTCGGTTTCCACGCGCTGGCGCTCCAGGCCGCTGGAGCTGTTGTGCGCCAGGGAATCGGACTGTTTCGCCTGCCCGGTGAGGTGCTCGGCGGTGTCCTGCAGGCGTGTCAGGCAGGTTTTCAGGCGAGCTTCCTGGCTGAGGATCGACATCTCCAGGCGCGCCTGGGCGCCGCGGCTGTCGGTGTACATCTGCGCGATCAGCGGGTCGGACGTGGTCTGCTCGGCCAGACGCAGCAGGCGTTTGAGGCCACGCTGCTGCCATTGCAGACCCATCAGGCCCAGCGGCACTGAAAGGCCGGCGGCCAAGGCAAAACCCCACTGGGAGTTGAGCGTGGCACCGATCATGAAACTCAGTTGGCTGACGAGAATGAACGGCAACCAGTCCTGAAGGACCGGCATCCATTTATCGGTGGCAGGAATGGCCGGCTTGCCCTGGTTGATGCGTTGGTAAAGCGCTTCGGCACGGCGGATCTGTTCGGCGGTCGGTTTGACCCGTACCGACTCGTAACCGATCACCTGATTGCCTTCGAAGATCGGCGTCACGTAGGCGTTGACCCAGTAGTGATCACCGGACTTGCAGCGATTCTTGACAATACCCATCCATGGCAAGCCTTGCTTCAGAGTGCCCCACATGTGCGCGAACACCGCAGTCGGAACGTCGGGATGACGGACCAGGTTGTGCGGCGCCCGGATCAATTCCTCACGAGAAAACCCGCTGACCTCGATGAACGCATCGTTGCAGTAGGTAATCACGCCTTTGGCATCGGTGGTGGAGATCAACCGTTGCTGGGCCGGAAAGGTCCGTTCGCGTTGTGTAATTGGCTGGTTGTTACGCATGGCTTTTCAATCCGCAAGGCTTTCAAAGGGTTTCGGCAGCGAATGGGTTTAATTGAATTTATTTTTATCGAGCGCCTGGCGTACATCCAAAGAGGGGGCAAGGCACTGGATGGTCATGCAAGGATTTGTAAGGGTTTCCCTTGTGTGGCGCTCCGCGTATGATTTTGCGCCCCGCATCCGGCACTCCGTTGGTGAGTTCTCAAAGGCTGAATGTGAGTCGATGTGGGGTAAAAAAGTACTCCTAACAATAATTACAGAGTCACTACTCAACTGAATTCAGCTGGTTTCTCAACGTCTTGTTGAGCGCTCGGAAGCGTTCGACGCAACCATCGCACGAGGTGATGGCGGTTGCGTTGAGAATATAAATGGTGGAAAAAATCATGCGTAAAAAAGTTGCAATCATTGGGGCTTCGTTCCGTTTTCCCGGCTCCACATCCGCGACTTTTTGGCAGAACCTGCTGGACGGGCAGGACTTCATCACCCAGGTCGACCCTTCCCGCTGGTCCCGCGATACCTTTTTCCATCCAGACAAGGCCAATCCGGGTACGTCCTATACCCTGGCTGCCGGCACGCTGGGTGATATTTCCACATTCGATGCGGGCTTTTTCAACATTTCCCCCCGCGAAGCGGCAATCATGGACCCGCAGCAACGCCTGCTGCTGGAACTGGGCTGGGAAGTGTTCGAGAACGCCGGGGTCAAGCCATCGAGCGTACGCGGCAGTCAATGCGGTGTGTACCTGGGCATCGCCAGCACCGACTATGCCTATCGTTTGTCTCACGACCTGTCGCTGGTGGATGCCTCGACGGCCACGGGCAACACATTCAGCATCGCAGCCAATCGCCTGTCCTACTTTTATGACTTGCATGGCCCGAGCCTGGCCATCGACACCGCGTGCTCATCGTCGCTGGTCGCGTTTCACCAGGCCTGTCAGGCCATTCAAAGCGGGGATATCGACCAGGCACTGGCCGGCGGTATCAGCTTGCACTTGCACCCTTTCGGTTTCCTGATTTTCTCCAAGGCGTCGATGCTGTCGCGCAAGGGACGCTGTAACGTCTTTGACGAAGCCGGTGATGGATATGTGCGTTCCGAAGGGGCGGGGCTGTTCTATCTCAAGGATTACGAAAAGGCTGTGGCTGACGGCAACCAGATTCTGGCCGTGGTTGCTGGCAGTGCGGTGAACACGGACGGGCGCAAGTCCGGCCTGACAGTGCCCAGCGCCGATGCCCAGGCAGCGTTGATGACCCAGGCCTACGCCAGCGCCGGGATCTCGCCGGCCGACATCGATTACCTGGAAGCGCACGGTACGGGCACGCCGGTGGGCGATCCCATCGAAAGCCAGGCGATCGGCATCGCTCTGGGGCAGGTCCGGGCGGCTGACAAACCATTGCTGATCGGTTCGATCAAAAGCAATATCGGCCACCTGGAGGCCGCCTCCGGTGTCGCCGGCTTGATGAAAGCGCTGCACTGCGTCACCGAACGCCAGGTACCGGCCACCATCGGTATCAAGAATCTCAACCCGCGTATTCCCTTTGCCGACCTGAACCTCAACGTCGCCACCCGTAATCACGCGCTCAAACCAAGCGGCACTTTGGTGGTGGGGGTCAACTCGTTCGGCTTTGGCGGTGCCAACGCTCACGTCATCCTGCAAAGCCATGCCCCGGAAACGGTGCAGCACGCAGACGAGACAACGGCTGTGCCGCTATTGGTTACGGCCAAGGACGGTGCCGGGTTGGCGGCGATGGCGCAAAGCATTGCGCAATACCTGGACGGCAACCCCGCAACCAGCCTGTATGACGTCGCCTATCAGGCCGTCATGCGCCGTGACCTGCATCCGCAACGCGTGGTGGTGATCGAGAGCGATCGCCAGCGAAGTGCGCAGGCATTGTTGGATTTCGCCCTCGATCCGTCCGTCCCTGTGCCGAGTACCGTGGTGGAAAGCGGTCGCGCGCTGGATCAGGCCAAGGGGCCAGTGTTCGTTTTCTCCGGCAACGGCTCGCAGTGGCAAGGCATGGGCAGAACATTGCTCGCCGATCCCGTGTTCCATGCTGCAGTGACCGAGGTCGACGCGGTGTTCCAGGCGCTGTCCGGTTACTCGCTGATCGCCGAACTGGCAGGCGAAAACGGGCAGGACCGCTATCACCTGACAGAAATCGCCCAGCCAGCCTTGTTCGCGCTGCAAGTGGGCGTCACCCGCATGCTGGCCAGCCAGGGTGTGGTACCGCAGGTCGTGATGGGACACAGCGTGGGCGAAGTCGCCGCCGCCTGGGCCTGTGGCGCCCTGACATTGGATGACGCGACCCGGGTGATCTACCACCGCAGTCGTCTGCAAGGGCTGACGGCCGGCTCCGGGCAGATGTCTGCCGTTGGCCTGTCTGCCGGCGATACCGCTGAGCTGTTGCTGGAGCTGGGGCTGGACGAGGTGGTCGTCGCGGGTGAAAACAGCTTCAAGGGCGCCACCGTGGCGGGTTCCGTGGCCGGCCTGGAGCGTCTGGAACAAGCGCTGGCCGAGCGCCAGGTATTTGTCCGTCGGCTCGCCCTGGATTACGCCTTCCATTCGCCAGCGATGAACGTGATTGGTGACCAGGTCATCGAGGCACTGCGCGATATCGCTCCGCGTGCCAGCCGGATCCCGCTGTATTCCACGGTCACCGGTGGTTTGCTGGACGGCGAACGCCTGGATGCCGAGTACTGGTGGCAGAACATCCGTTTGCCGGTGCTCTTCCAGTCCGCCAGTGAATCCTTGTGCGAGCAGGGCTTCAACGTTTTCGTCGAAGTCGGCCCGCACGCGATCCTGCGCAGCTATGTCGCCGATGCCCTGGCGGTGCGCGAGCAGCAGGGCGTGGTCATCACCACACTCAAGCGTGGCGACGACGCCCCACAGTGGGTCACCCGTGCCGTGGCGAAGGTTTTGATCAGTGGTGTCGAAACGGACCTGACCTGCCCGTTCCCGAGCGCCGGCCGGTTCGTGCGCCTGCCCAACTATGCCTGGCAGCGCGAGCGACACTGGCACGGCGATACGCCGGAATCGTCCCGAGCGCTGTACCTGGAGCGGGCTCATCCTTTATTGGGGCATGCGGTGCCAGGGCATGATCTGACCTGGGACAATCGCATGGACACGCAATTGTTCCCGTCGCTTGAGGACCATAAGGTCGGCGATGCGGTGCTTTTCCCGGGGGCTGGATTCACCGAGCTGATGCTGGCGGCTGCACAGTGCTACCAGCCAGGTGAGTACGTCGACATCGAAGAGCTGGAAATTCACAGTCCGCTGGTGCTCCATGCCGAATCGAGCAAACGCGTGCGCGTGCAGATCGACAGCAGCGATGGCACGGTATCTGTTGCCTCGCGCAGCACAACCCAGCAAGAGCCTTGGGTGCGGCACGTGGTTGCCCGTTTGCCGGGCGAGGCCCGCGGTGTGTTGCTGGGCGAACAGGCTCCGGCACTGCCCGATCGCGCCCCGGACTTCACGCGCAATGAACATTTGCAGCTCACCCGCGCCGTTGGCCTCAACTACGGTCCGGCCTACCAGGCCATCGAGGCAGGCTGGATCGATGGCGATCAGGTGTTGGCACAACTGGTCTCGCCGGACGTCATCGACGCCGAACTGGCAGCCTTGCACTTGCACCCGGCGTTGCTGGACAGCGCTTTCCAGCTGATTACCCAATTGCTGGGCCGCGATCCGAAGGCACGCGACAACCTGGCGTTCATCCCGGTAAAACTGGGCCGGATCAATTTCGCGGCGGGCAGCGAGCCACCGTGCCTGGCGAAGGTACGCCTGGTGCGCCGCTCGGAGCACTCGTTGCTGGCCGATTTCACCCTGTACGACGCCCGACAGCGCGCCGTGGTGTGCATCAAGGATGCGCGATTCCGCGCGGTCAAGTTGCACAAGGATCGTAGCGGTGATCTGAAGCTGGTGGATTTCGCCGGCATCGCCAAACCTTATCCACAGGCCGTCCGGACCCTGCCACAACCGGGCTCGCCGCTGCGCGAAACCGTGATGCAGAGTCTGGCCACGGTGGCCAATGAGCCGGCATTGCTGCGTTACAGCCAGGAAGTTGACCCGCTGCTGGACAGCTTGTGCAGTTGCTTCCTGCTGGAGGCCATCGAGTCTCTGGGTGGCAAGGTCAGCGCTGCGCAAAGGGCCGAGTGGCGCGTCAAGGCGCCTGGGTTGTCCGTCTACCTGGACCATCTCCTGGAACAGGCACTGGACGATGGCAGCCTGATCGCTCTTGGAGAGGCCTGGCAGGTGGTCGATCAGGGGGAGCGTCCGAGCACCCGGGACATCTGGCAGGAGCTGTTTCGCAGCTATCCGGAGCATTTCCAGATAATCCACTCGGTGGGGCGTATCGGTATCCATCTGCTGGACCTGCTCAATGGCGTGGTGGATATCGAAGCACTGCTGCCCCGTGAAACCTCGCCAGCTCGCCTGTCCCGTCAGGTACTGGGGGCCAGCGGCCATCAAGCCCTGCTGGACGCGATCAAGCAGCACATCGAACAGCGCCTGGCCGTGCTGCCGGCGGGGCAGCGTCTGCGCATCCTTGAACTCGGCTTTGGTGGCGTGCCTTTCGCCGCACAACTCTGCGCGCAACTGGACTTTGACCGTATCGACTTCCAGTACAGCGCTGATGATCTGGAGCCGGCCAGCTTGCTGCAGGCCGATTGCCCGGACCTGCGCCTGCTCCAATTGCGCGATGCCGCGCAGTTGCCGGCCGTGCCCGCCGATAGCTTTGACCTGATTCTGGTCGCCAGCGACCTGGCGCCGCTGGAGTCCATCAGCGAAGCGCTGCGATACGGCGTGGCGCGCTTGTCGGCAGGTGGTCAACTGATGCTGCAGGCGCAGCATCCGGCCCGTTGGGCGGATTTCGTCTTCGGTGCGCGAGCGTCCTGGTGGCTGACCGGGCAAGACCAGCTACGTTTGTCGCTGCAGCAGCGTCCTGATTTCTGGCAACAGGAGTTGCGTCGCCATGGCTTGAGCGTCAATCAGGCACTGGAACTGACGCCGGCCCTGTCCAGCGGCAGCTATGTGCTGCTGGCTGACGCCCAAGGCGCGATGGCATTGCAATCGCAGCCGGTACCAGCCCAGCGCTGGTTGCTGCTGGCCGACGAACAGGGCCAGGAGGGCGCCTTCGCCCGGCAACTGGCTTCAGCCTTGCGCGAACAAGGGCAAAGCGTTGCCTGGCTGGCGCCGGCGTCGGCGCATGACATGGCCCTGCAACTGTGCGCCGCCGAGGCTGCGCAGCACGTGCTGATGCTCTCCGGGTTGTTCGCCTGCGAAGGGCTGGATGACCAGGCCGGACGCTGCATGCTGGCCGCTGCATTGACCCAGGCTTGCGAGCAGGCGGGCATGAGCCCCGACTGCTGGTTGCTGACCCGAGGTGCCGCGGTGCATCTGCTGCCCGCTGCCGAGCAAGTCGCTGGCAACTTGTCATCCCTGGCGGATGCCGCGCTGTGGGGCTTTGGCCGCACGCTGGCCAATGAAGTGGTGGGGTGCCGCGTTCGTCTGCTCGACCTCGCGCCGGGAGCCGGCGTCGAAGCCTTGCTGCCGGCCCTGCTCAATGCCGATAACGAAACCGAACTGGCCGTGAGTGCCAATGGCGATCGATTTGTTGCGCGCCTGCGGGTACGCCCCGATCAACTGGACAGTCGGACCGGGCAACACCCCCCTGCACAGGTCAGCCTCGGTTTTGAACTGCCAGGCCAGTTGCGCAACCTGCGCTGGGAAGCCCACGAGCCTCTGGTGCCGGCAGGCGATCAGCTGGACATCGAAGTCCGGGCTACCGGTCTTAACTTCCGCGACGTCATGTACGCGCTCGGTCTGTTGTCGGACGAAGCCATCGAGAACGGCTTTTCCGGCCCGACCCTGGGCTTCGAGTTTGCCGGCATCGTGCAGGGCAAGGGCGCTCAGGTCGAAGGTGACTTCCAGCCGGGGGATCGCGTGGTCGGTTTCGGTCCCTCCAGCTTCGCCAACCGTCTGGTCACCAATGCCAACGCGGTGGCGCGAATCCCCGAGGGCATGTCCTTCGAAGCGGCGGCGACCATCCCGAGTACCTTCTTCACCGTTTACTACGCGTTGCACTACCTGGCACGCCTTGAGCCAGGCGAAAAGATCCTCATCCACGGCGCTGCGGGCGGTGTCGGTATTGCCGCGATCCAGATCGCCAAATGGTGCGGGGCCGAGATTTATGCCACTGCCGGCAGTGACGAAAAACGCGATTTCCTGCGTTTGCTCGGCGTCGAGCATGTATTCGATTCGCGCTCGCTGGCCTTTGCCGACGATATTCTTGCCATCACGGCGGGACGTGGCGTCGATGTGGTGCTCAACTCCCTGGCGGGTGAGGCGATCAATCGCAACCTGCAAGTGCTCAAGCCGTTCGGGCGATTCCTGGAGCTGGGCAAGCGCGACTTCTACCAGAACACCAAAATCGGCCTGCGACCGTTCCGCAACAACATCAGCTACTTCGGCATCGACGCCGACCAGTTGATGAGCGAGCGTCCGGACCTGACCCGTCGTCTGTTCGGCGACATGATGCAGCTGTTCCGCGAGGGCATCCTCAGCCCTCTGCCGTACCGTGAATTCGATGCCAACGATGTCGTCGAATCATTCCGCTACATGCAGCAGGCACGGCAGATCGGCAAGATCGTGGTCACCTATCGCACACCGATCCAGCAAGTCTTCCGCGCACCGGCTGCAAAGTCGCAGACCTTGCAGCTGGCAGGCGACGGCACCTACCTGGTGACGGGCGGGCTAAGCGGTTTCGGCCTGCGCACCGCGCAATGGCTGGTGGAAAAAGGCGCGCGTCGCCTGGCGTTGCTTGGCCGGCGTGGTGCGGCCACCGAAGAAGCGCAGCCGGCGCTGGCGGCCTGGCGTGAGCAGGGGATCGACGTGCAGGCGCTGGCATGTGACATCACTGACAGGGCCCAATTGCGCAGCGCGCTGACGAGCATTGAGTCCTCCGGGGTGCCTTTGCGCGGCATCGTGCATGCGGCCACCGTGTTCGATGACGGCCTGATCCGCAATCTCTCGCAAGAACAACTGCAGCGGGTACTGGAACCCAAGGCCAAAGGCGCGCAATACCTGCACGAACTGACTGCGCACATGGCGCTGGACTTCTTTGTGCTGTTCTCATCGGCGACGACCTTGTTCGGCAATCCGGGGCAGGCCAACTATGTGGCGGCCAACCATTGGCTCGAAGCCCTGGCCCGCCATCGCCTGCTGCAAGGTTTGCCGGCCACGGCCGTGCTGTGGGGCGCGATTGACGATGCAGGGTTTCTTGCCCGCAACCAGGGCATCAAGGACGCGCTGCAAAGTCGCATGGGCGGTGCGGCCCTGCAATCTCAAGCGGCACTCGATGTTCTGGAAAACCTGCTGCTGCAGCAGCGTTCAGGGCTCGGGGTGCTGGAGCTGGACTGGAAAGCACTGTCACGCTTCCTGCCTGCTGCCGGTACGCCAAAGTTCAGTGAGCTGGCGCGTCTGCACAGTGGCGAGCAGGAAGAAGAAAGCAACGTCGAAGATATCCAGCACCTGTTGCTGGAAATGAATGACGAGGAGCTCACCGAGCTGTTTGCCGAAATGCTCAAGCAGGAAATCAGCGAAATCCTGCGTATGCCGACCAACAAGCTCGACGGCAGCCGGCCCCTTCACGAACTGGGGCTGGACTCGTTGATGAGTGTGGAGCTGGTGGTGGCGGTCGAGGAGCGTTTCGGCATTCGCTTGCCAGTGATGGAACTCGGTGAGTCGTCGACTATTTCCAGGCTGGCTGTGCGCATTCTCGAATTGCTGCGCGGCAGCCAGGATACCGGGGACAGCTTGCAGACACGCACCGCCGAATCGATGGTGCGCCATGGCGTCGAGTTGTCCGAGGCCGAACTGGCCCTGGTCAGCGAAGATGTGCGTAGCGCTGATTCCCGAATGACCCGTTTGATCAACTGACCACTGACTATGACCTCGAAAAGTTCACCAGGGCTTGGCGCCTCGATGAAAGACAAGCTGATCCAGCAAGCGCTGGAGCGGCGCTTGCGACAGACCGGCGATGGTGCACCGCCTGCGTCCCTGGCAGACGTCAATCGCGGCACCGTGGTGCCGGAGCAGTTTTATCGCTTCGATCAGCATCCAGGTTACCAGCAGCTGCGGATCATGCATGACGGCGCGGCGCGCTTGGGCCTGGCCAATCCGTTCTTCAAGCTGCATGACAGCCTGGCCGGCGCCGAGACGACGATCCAGGGGCAGCGTTATGTGAACTTTGCCAGCTACAACTATCTGGGCTATTCCGGGCATCCGGTGGTGACGCAAGCGGCCAAGGCTGCCATCGATCATTACGGTACGTCAGTGTCGGCCAGTCGGCTGGTGTCCGGTGACCGGCCGATCCATCGCGAGCTGGAAGCCGAGTTGGCGCGTCTGTATGAAGTGGACGATGCCATCACGTTTGTCAGCGGCCATGCCACCAACGTCACCACGATCGGTTACCTGTTCGGCCCAAGGGATCTTGTGATTCACGATGAGCTGATTCACAACAGTGTGCTGCAAGGGATTCAGTTGTCCGGCGCGCGACGCCTCGGGTTTCCCCACAATGACTGGCAAGCCCTCGATCGCCTGCTCGGCGAGCAGCGTCAGCATTTCGAACGGGTGCTGGTGGTGCTTGAAGGCATCTACAGCATGGACGGCGATTACCCCGATCTGCCGCGCTTTGTCGAACTGAAGAACAGGCACAAGGTGTTCTTGATGGTTGATGAAGCCCACTCGCTGGGCGTCATGGGCGCCAATGGCAAGGGGATTCGCGAGCACTTCGGCCTGGCCGGCAGCGATGTCGATATCTGGATGGGCACATTGAGCAAGACCCTGGCCAGTTGCGGTGGGTACATCGCAGGCGAGTCGGCGATGGTCGAACACCTGAAATTCATGGCGCCGGGTTTTCTCTATAGCGTCGGGATGCCGGCACCGGTGGCCGCAGCGGCTCTGGCAGCGGTGCGCTGCATGGCCCGGGACGCCGAGCGCGTGGCGACCTTGCAGGCGCGTGGGCAGCAGTTTCTCGCACTGGCACGCGAAGCGGGGCTGGATACCGGGACCAGCACCGGACTGGCCGTGATCCCTGTCATCACCGGCAGTTCACTCAAGGCCACGCAATTGTCCGGGGCCCTGGCGAAGCGCGGGATCAATGCCCAGCCGATCCTGCACCCGGCCGTGCCGGAAAAATCGGCCAGGGTACGCTTCTTCCTGTCGTGCCTGCACACCCCCGAGCAAATCACCGAGACCGTCGCCATCGTTGTGCAGGAACTGCAAAAGCTCTGAACCGGGACCTGGCGTCAGGCGGCGACCCTGAAAACGCCTTCGCCTGCAGGAGCGAGGCTTGCCCGCGAAGACGGTTTGGCGTCGTGCGTCGGCCATAAAAACGCCTTCGCCGGCAAGCCTGGCTCCTACGACGAAGGCGGCCTCACGTCATGCGGCGCCATTGAAAACGCCTTCGCCTGTAGGAGCGAGGCTTGCCCGCGAAGACGGTTTGGCGTCGTGCGTCGGCCATAAAAACGCCTTCGCCGGCAAGCCTGGCTCCTACGACGAAGGCGGTCTTGCGTCATGTGTCGCTATTGAAAACACCTTCGCCTGTAGGAGCGAGGCTTGCCCGCGAAGACGGTCTTGCGTCATGCGTCTCCATTAAAAACGCCTTCGCCGGCAAGCCTGGCTCCTACGACGAAGGCGGCCTCACGTCATGCGGCGCAACGCTTTCGCCGGCCTGCAAACGCGATGCAAGGTATCGGCAAGTCATCAGAACATCCCTTTGAGGTAGCGGCGAATCTGGCGATAGCGGGGGCAGCTGTCGAGCAGGCCGGTCTTGGGGCGGTCGCCATGCTCAAGGGCTTGTTGTGCACTGCACGGCAGGCCGCGAATCTGGACCAGTGGGTGCGGGTCCCCGGCCGGTGTATGCAGTACGCCCGGGCTGATGCGCCAGAGCGGTACGTCATGGGTCGTGGCACGGCTTTGCAGATCGGTGGGTTCGCTGGCGTGCCAGACCAACAGCTTTCCGGTTTCGCCAGCGATCGCCGATATCAACCCGGTACTGTCGCGAGCGAACGTCAGGCGGCCCCAGCGGCTTTTGAGCAGTCGGCGCATTGTCGGCTGCTGGTGCCGGGGCACGCCGAGCACCGTCACGTTGCCGGCGAACAGGCTGTCCTGGTGTTTTTGCCGGGCCAGTTGGTGTGCCACGGTCATGACATCGCAGCGCTGGTCCGTCAGTGGGTCGACATAACGGCAATAACGGATGTACGCCGCAGCGACCAGCTGTTCCAGAGTGGGTCTTGCCTGCCGACGGGGAATGTCCAGACGATCATTGGTCAGCCCCCAGCCGGCATAGAACGGCAAGCCGAAGCAGGTCACCGGAACACCTTGTATCAAGGCTTCAAGCCCGGCCTGGCTGGTACCGACATAAACCCTGCGAGCCCGACGCGCCAGTGAGGCCCAGGACACATGGCGACTTTCCAGCGCAATACCGCGCGCCAGGGCCGCATCGAGCAGGCAGCTTTTCTTGTGGCCATTGATGCAGTCGGGATGAATCCGCACTCGCACGTCGGCGTCCGGGTTTTCCCTCAGGGCCGCATCGAGCATGGTGATAAAGTCCGCTTCGCAAAGCCCGCCACCAGGAATTGAAAAGTCGCCGTATGTCTGATCCACGACCAGGACCAGTGGCTTGTCGCGGCCCAGGGGATCGTCGTCACTCAGGTCCGGCGCATTGTTGTATTTGCCGATGCCGCTGCTGCGCATCAGGGCAATCAAGGCCCGGGCAGTTTCCAGCTCTGCAGCGGTCAGGGTTTGTGGGGCCTGCAGAATGTTTTCCAGCAGCGACGGGCGATCGGCCAGGTAGTGGATGCCGATGGGATCGACCACCATCGACATCGGGGTGTCACCTTCCACACCGAGCGAAGAGGAACGCAAAAAGCCGTCCTCCAGCGCCACATAAGGAATGCCCCAGCGCTTGCACAAAACCCGCGCATGATCGGATGAACGTTTATAGCCGATCCCGGAAATCGCCTTCAGCCCTTCAGGCCGTTGTTGACCACGCCGCCACAACCAGTGCGGAGGGCCTTCAGGGTCGAGAAACTCGCTCAGGTGAAAGACTTTCCACATCACCCATTGCGACATGATGCCCACCCAGCCGGGGCCTTCCACCAGTGACTCAAGGGGGACCGTTCGATTCATTTCCTGGCAGTTCCTGGTAGAGGTGCAAGCGAGCGGCGCATGCTGATCACCGCGGGAAAGGGCAGAAGACGGCCGAGCCAATTCAAGGGAGTCGTCCGTGCCTGAATGAACCCCTGTCGCGTATAGAGCCGACGGGCCCGTTGGTTCTTCGAATGAACTTCCAGTTCTACCCGGTCATGGCCGGCCAGTCGGGCCTGATCAAACGTCGCTTCGAGCAGTGCACTGGCAATGCCCTGATGCCGCGCATGCTTGATGACGTGCAAGCCATAGAGATAGAAACCGTAGTACCACTCTCGATATTCGGTGATTGCGAACAGCAGGTAGCGCAGCGCACCCCGAAACCGGCCGAACTCGTGCAAAAAAGGGCCGATGCCGGGCGAAAAAGGCCCGCGCCGATGGTGCTTGAACGCGGCGTAGCCAACCGTGGTGCAATCGCGGTAGGCGATCAGAATCCGGTCCCAATTGATCGACTTTGCCAGCAGCCGATAGCGGCAGGCTTCATCACCCAGAATGAAGGCCAGCGAGCTGCGTCCCGAAGTGATCATCCGCCGTGTCGACTCATCCGGTTCCGGCAGGCTGGAACCCAGGGTGATCCGAACGGACCTGGCGTCGATCTCAGTCATGGGTGGCGGTCTGCACCTGGCCCGCTTTCCTGACCGGTGGCTGGTCGTTGGAAAGTTGTTCGACGAAGTGGATGGCCAACTGATCCACGCTCATGGTGCGAGGCGGCATGGAGCATGCGGCCTGATTGGACCAGATGAAGTAGTCGGTATCGCCATCCGGTGCGCCAAGCGCGTCATACACATCGGGCAGAATCGGTACATGGTCACCAAAGAAACACAGCCCGGTCGATGTCGGGCTGGCCAGCAGGTAGTCCCGCAACTTTCCAAGCATGCGGTCGGCATTGCCCAGATGGCGCATATAGGGCGCCAGATCACGCATGCCGTCCAGCAGCGGGCGATCGAACCAGGTTGGCATTTCTGACGCTTCAACCTGTTCCAGGTGCAGCGGTCCGTGGTTTTCCATGGTGATGGCATGGATGTACAAGGGTTGGGTTCGGGTACCGTCGTCGAGCAGCTCGATGATCTTGTCGGCCACGGCACAGTCGCCAATGAAGGGGCCGGCCTTTTGCCCGTCATTGAAGGCGCGCACGTCGATGAACGCATCGAAGCCCAGTGCCGGCAGAACCTGATCACGGCCGTAGAAACTGCCTGCGTAAGGGTGAATGCACACGGTGCGATAGCCCCGGCGCTTCATCTCGGCTGCGATGCCGGGCAGGCCCTGGCGGGCCAGGTGGCGATAGGGATTGAAACGATGAACGCCCAGCTTGTCGCCGGCAATCCCGGTCAGGAAAGCGAATTCGGTGCGAACGGTGTTGGCGCCCCAGGCAGCGACGTGCAGGCGGCCATGAGCCCTGGCTTCGCTGCGCAACAGGTCGTACTGGCTCAGTACCTGCTCGCGAATGCCCGGCCACAATCGGCGAGCATCGAAAAACGATTCGCTCTGTACCGAGACCAAGTCAGGCAGTGCCATGCCAGAAGGGTTATTCCTTGCAGACGGGCGCATCGCGAAAGGCGAACCCAGTGTGTCGACGGACACCTGGCGGCGGGCGGCGCAAAAGTAAGTCCACAAACTGGCGGCCAGTCCCCAGCGACGCAAATCCAGGCTGGCGTCGTAACTGGGTTGCAATGGTTTCAGCGCGCCGATGATCAGCAACACCATGGCGCTGACCAATGCCATGGCCGCCGTGGATAGCGAATCCGTGGCGACGGCCTCGAAGTAAATCCCGCAGGCCAGATAGGCGACAAACGCCAGTGCCAGGACGATGGTTTTGCCGATACCGAAGAAGGGCAGGTACAAGCGCGGAAAACGCACCGCGTCGCTGAAATACTCAAAGTCGGCACAGACAAAAGGTTCGCGCAAAGAATGGTATTTCGAATTGCTCACCAGCACGATCAACAGCCACAGGGCCAGTACGTTCACGCCGCTGAACCAGGGGCGTGCGGTCATGCCGAAAAGCAGGGCAACGGCGAACAGCCATGCCCCGGCATGCAGCAGCCAACTGCGCAGCGGCCGGCGCAGGGTCGGCCTTGGCGTCAGCAACGCTTCGATGCCGCAGGAAAGTAAAAAACCGCTCAGGATCACCCAGCAAAAAGCACTGTTCAGAAAATCAGGCACCGTAGTCCAGCCATCGCAAAATTACAGAAGACATCCGCGGGGGAATCACGCCCAGGGCCCAGCATCCGAGGTTCAAGGGGAAGGGGAAGCTGATTCGCGCCCGGTTGAGTGCCAGGCCGCGGCAAATCCGTTGCGCGGCTTTTTCCGGGTTCCACAGCAGCGGTTTCGGTCCCGGCATTTCAATGCACATTTTCGACTCGACATAACCCGGCATGATTACGTTGATCCGCACCCCGTCAGCGGCGACCAGGTCGCGCATGGACTCGCCGTATGCCTTGATCGCCGCCTTGCTGGCGCTATAGCTGGGTGTGGCCGGCAGCCCGCGCCAGCCGGCGAGGGAACTGAACAGCGCAATTTGCCCGTGCTTGCGTGCGCGCATCGCTGGCAGCGCCGCCTGCACGGTGGCAATGGCGGCCATGACGTTGACCTCGATCACCGACTGGGACAACGCCCAGTCTTCATCTTCGGCATTCGGGCCGGTCGCGGTGTTGAGCCCGGCACCGACGATGATCAGGTCCGGCTGCTCGACTTCGCTGATGCGGGTCACCCACTCACGTACGGCTTCCAGGTCCTGTACATCGAGGGCGTGAAGCAGTACCCGGGCGCCGGCGGCGCGACACTGCTCGGCCATTTCCTCCAGGCGCTCGGTGCGTCGGCCCTGCAGGATCAGCGTCACTCCCGGCGCTGCGTAGGCAGGCGCCAATGCCCCGCCTATGCCACCCGTGGCGCCGGTGATGAGGATGCAGCGTGGTTTTTTTTGCAACGTCATAAGTAGCGTTCAATCCTGGAGGTCTTGGCCATCAGTACTTCCAGCGAGTTGTTCACGGCCATCTCGATTCCACAGCGCGTGTAGAAGCCGCCATTGACCTGGGTGGTGTGAATCACGGTGCTGCGAAAGCGCTGGAACAGCGTGGAGTCGGGTGGCTCCGGTGTGTGCCAGAAATCGTCGAGGCCACCTTGGTGGGTCAGCCCCTTGAGGTTGTAGATCGGATCGCTCAGAGCGATGGTCGGCACGTTGTGCATCAACGATGAACCGCCCACGGTGCTGTTGACCGTGACCACACCGGCGACGTGGGACAGCAGGGTTGGCATGTGGCCGCTTTCCAGAAAGTCCACGCGGTCGGCGATACCGAGTTTTTGGGCAATGCGTCGGGTAATCCGGTGGTAATTGACGATGCCAGGCGTCAGGGGATGATTCTTGACCACCAGGCGTGTGTCGCTGCCGGCATGGCGAGCGAACGAGCCCATCACGTGCTTGAGTACATCCTTCATGTGCTTGAACGGCGAGTGATCGCGGATCTGCGCATCGCTGTCCAGTTGCAGGGGCAACAGAAACGTGCGGTGGCGATTGCGTGCCACTTCACTGATCACTTCTGCATCGCGGCCCTTGGCATTGAGCAGGCGGATGCCCTGGCGAATGTAGCCGGCATACTCCACTGCTGCGTTGAATGGCGCATGGGTCTTGTAGTGCGGGAACACCACTTTGTTCAGTGCGCCCCCGACGTGGTACATCACATCGTGAAAGGCGCGGGAGGCAAAGGACAGGCGGAACGGATTGCCGTTCTGATAGCGAGGGATGTACTTGCCGACTTCCCGATACCATTCTGGATCACGGGGCAGCAGTGAGTGATTGTTCACGCCGTTGCGCTCAAGGGTGATCCAGTAGGGGCGGAAGTAGCCCTCTTCGAACACGTGCACGCGGATGCCCAGCGATCGGGCCAGTTCCACCGCCGGCTGATGCACGGGGCGGCAATCGCCGAACAGCACCACGTCGGTAATGTGGTCCGCTTTGAAGCATTGACTGTAGAAGTCCATCAACTGTTCGGGGCGCGCCGAATAAAATGCCCGCACGCCGCTGCCGTACAGGGTGTCGCCCATGTTGAAGTTGACCGACTTGACCAACTGGCCCTCGGCCCGCAGTGCCTGTATCAGGCGGGCGAAAAACGGCGAACTGACACCCTGCAGAAACAGGAATGAGTTGCGTACTTTCACGGAAACCGGACGTCGCGAGTGCTCTGCAGGCACTACGATTTTCCTGGGCGTGGT
Organism: Pseudomonas sp. NPDC089569; assembly: GCF_050280625.1. Classification (NCBI taxonomy): domain Bacteria; kingdom Pseudomonadati; phylum Pseudomonadota; class Gammaproteobacteria; order Pseudomonadales; family Pseudomonadaceae; genus Pseudomonas; species Pseudomonas sp. NPDC089569. The sequence continues at coordinate 31,780 of NZ_JBNNVQ010000037.1, read as the reverse complement.
TTCAACGCGGCACCGAGTAAACGCTGAATCATCTCTAGCCATGCTGGAGGTCTTCCTTGTGTAGGTGCTTCATCCCAGTTTTGAATCTCGATTAACGTGCGTTCGGGAGTGGTGAATTTTCGGGTGATGCGGCTGACATAAGTCGGGTATCGGATCAGGGTCGCGGCCACCAGCTCGTCCAGACTCAGGCGCCGGGTGCGACGCGCCCGGACTTCGGCGCTCAGGTCCTGATCAAGGGTCAAACCCCAACCGGCATAGAACGGCTGGCCGTAGGTGGTCACCGGCACCCCGCGCAACAAGGCTTCGAAGCCCGATTGCGACGTCAGCACATGCACTTCATCCACCTCTGACAACAGTTCGTGAAAGGGCACATCGCCCACCACCTGACTGCACCAATCGGCGGCTCGTTCTTCGTCTTCGCCGGCCTGGCGTGTGCCGGCCAGTACTTCGGGGTGCGGCTTGTACAACAGCCAGGCCATCGGGTGACGCTCGCGCACCGCCTTGAGCAAATCGAGATTGCGCCGGATCCGGTGCGCGCCGTAGTGAATCGAGGCGTCGGACTCGACCTGGCCCGGAACCAGAATCACCTTCTCGACACCGGCGGGGCGTTTCCAGGTAGTGCCGGTCAAGTTGTACTTGGTGACGCCAGCGGTGCAGATCGCTTCGCGCAATGCCGCTGCCCGGTGCAGTAGCTGCGCACTGCACGGTTCGTTCTGCAGGAGGTGTTCCAGGCGCGAGGGGCGGGTCGCGTCGTAGTAAATGCCCAGGTCGTCAAAGACCCAGGACAGCGGACGGGTTTTCTTCGCGCCCAGGCCGACGGAGCGTAAAAAGCCGTCTTCGACGCGGCCAAGGTGCTTGCCTGCTTTTTTGCTCAGTGCAAGGTCATGCTGACAGCCCCAGGTAATGACCGATGTATTGGTATTTCGAGGGGTAAAACGTCCTGGGAAACGAACTGACGAGCCGTTGAAAAAATCCAGAACCAGCGGCCGCTTCCACTTGCTGAAACCCACCATTTGAAGGTCGCCGGGCAGGCGACTGCGCATCCTTCGCTGCAGACCCAGCCAAGCAATCACCGTTTCGGGATCACACGGCGCCCCCGTTTCCGGATCAACGTAGCGTGGGTATTCCACCAGCGCGGCATGCACCAGTTGTTCAAGAGTGACCGGCTTGCGGCGTTCGGGGGCGGGCAGGGCATCCACGGTCAACCCCCAACCGGCATAGAACGGCACGCCAAAGGTGTGCACGGGCACGTCCCACAGCAGTGCGTCGAAGCCCAGTTGCGATGTCATCACGTACACCGCCTGGACGGCCTGCAGCAGTTCGGCCGGGTGAACGTTCTCGCTGATCAACTGAACCCGAGGGTGCTTGCGCAGCTTCGCCAGTTCGAAATGACCTTGTTTTCGCCCGGCCACCACGTCCGGATGAACCTTGACCAGCACCGTGCACTGCGGATGTTCGTTGAGTGCAGCTTCAAGCATGCGCTCGAAATCGGCAGCACCGGCGCCTTGCAGGGAGGCATCGCCACGGGTCTGATCGGCCACCAGTACACACGGCTGCGGCCATACACAGGGCTCGATCCGCGCACCGTTGTATTTGGACACGCGCTCCACGCGCCAACTCGCTTGCAAGGCACGGGCACGCAGCATCTGTGCTTGCGACAGCGGCACGGCAATCAGCTGTTCCAGGCGAGAAGGGAGGGTGGCGTCGTAATAGATGCCCACCGGGTCGACGATCAGCGACAGCGGCGGGTCTTCAGCTCCCAGGCCCACGGACCGCAGAAAACCGTCTTCGACAGTGAGCAGCGGCAAACCGGCCTCTTCAGCCGCGGTCCGAGCGCGCAGCGCGCTGGGTTTGCGCCCCCAGGCGAGAAGAACATCGGCTTGGGCAATGTCGCGCACGCTCCCATGCAGCAGCCGGTATTCGTGCAGCAAGGCAGGGAGGGTAGGTATCTGTTGCGCGCCCTTGGAAAGAATCAGCAAAGAGCGACGCGGTGAAGCGACATTGTCCATAAAAACAGCAGCTATCCATAGCCCATAGCGGGCGCACTTTGATGCCAGGCCGAGAAGGGGAGGCCTGTAGATAGTGCGCTATCGAATTAGCCGCGAATGATAATACAAATGGCACGTTGCCACTTAAGAAAATGTAGGGAATTTCCTACAATTTTTTACAGTTGTGACGGTTTTTTGACATCGCCTATTTGACAGGTCAAAAAAACTGATGAGTGATCGTCAGGCGTTATGCTGTGCGCTTGACTGCTTAGCCTCGATGCGGGCGCGACGAACAACTACATTCCCTCACTTGCATTGAGCCGCTACCATACGCGCCCTCAAATCAAGGAACGATAGGCGTCCCCCCATGAATCACCTTCCCATTGCCAAAGAAGCACTCAGTGCCCAGGCGCAAGCCATCAGCCAACTTGCAGAGCGCCTGGATGGCGAATTTCAACGCGCAGTTGAACTGATCCTCGGTTGCAAAGGCCGCGCCGCCGTATGCGGCATGGGCAAATCCGGTTTGATCGGCCAGAAAATGGTCGCCACCTTCGCCTCTACCGGTACTCCAAGCCTGTTCCTGCACCCGGCGGAAGCCTTCCACGGCGACCTCGGTATGCTCAAGCCGATAGACGTCCTGATTCTGATTTCCTACAGCGGGGAAACCGAAGAAGTCATCAAGCTGATCCCGAGCCTGAAGTCCTTCGGCAACAAAATCATCGCCATGACCGGTAATGGCCAATCCACGCTGGCCAAACACGCCGACATCTGGCTCGACATCTCCGTCGAGCGCGAAGTGTGCCCAAACAACCTCGCACCCACCACGTCGACCCTGGCAACCATGGCCATGGGCGATGCACTGGCCGTCGCCCTGATCAGCGCCCTGGATTTCAAACCGATGGACTTCGCCCGCTACCACCCCGGCGGCAGCCTCGGTCGCAAACTGCTGACCCGCGTCAGCGACGTGATGCACACCAACCTGCCCAAAGTCACCCGCGACACCTCGTTCCATGACTGCCTCCTGGTCATGACCTCCAGCCGCCTGGGCCTTGCCCTGGTCATGGACAACGACAAACTGGTCGGCATCGTCACCGACGGCGACCTGCGCCGCGCATTGCTGGGCAATCCGGGTGTAGTGAACGAAAGCGTCGCCAGCTTCATGACGGCCAACCCGCACACCGTAAAAGCCAATGCACAGTTGAGTGAGGCCGAGGCTTATATGCTGGACCACAAGATTCGTGCGTTGCTGGTGACGGCGCAGGGGAGTGATGAGGTGGTGGGGGTTGTGGAGATTTTTGACTGAGTATTTTTGCTTGCAATACCTGATCCGATGTTCGGAACAATGAAGTCTGTGTGGTGGTAATTCAGTAATAATTGTTTCTACTAAAAGTCAGTCTTGAAGGGCAAGCAACAGATCTGGGGATTTAGTTTGTCCTTTAGTTAAATTTGAAGATGTTTGCCTGGGCAACCATAAGGTAGCGGTGGCTGCTGAGTCGATGAAAGGATTTCAATTGGCTAGTTCTAATTGTGAAACATACATATTTATCGATCCTTTCAATCGAGCGGACAGCGGCGTCACGACGTATGTGAAATTAGCTGTGGATCAATTGTCTGCACTTGGGTTTCAAGTGGAGGTGATTAAGATAAGCAGCTTTGAAAGCATCGAGGCTTTTCGAGTTAGAGTGAAAGCTGAGATCTTGGCTTTTAAAAAGAATATTCTGTGTATTGAGGCTCCGGAGTCTCTTGCTGCTACACTTTTGGTGCCTGACGCATACCCCGTACATATAAGATTGCATTGCTCCAGGAGCTTGGGTGCTATCGTTCAGGGACTGCCATATTCCTCGCACGCCATTAGAAATGAGCAAAAGGAAATCTCTCGTGCTCGTTATCTCAGTTCACCGTCATGGGCTGCTTACTTTGCAAGCTGTGCGTTATTCAAGTTTGATAAAATCCCATGCGCCTTTCCTAATCCAGCGCCGAAGATAAATTCGGGGGCCAACCGCACACAAAAATTTGATGTGACGTTTGTAGGGAGGTTTCAGCGGCTTAAGGGAATAACTTATCTGGCTGACATAGTTTCAAGGCTTCCATATTTAAAGTTTGCGATTGTATGCCCGCCAACAGAAAATCAGATTCTGGACTCCTTTGGTAATGTTACATTCTTTGATGGTGGTTCAATGCAGAAGAGTGAAATTTATTCGCTCTCAAAACTTGTGGTGGTCCCCAGTATATTTGAAACAGCCTCTATGGTGGCAATAGAAGCTCTAGCATATCGCTGTAAAGTTGTGCTGTGGCAGCACCTGGGTGTAGTGGAATATTTTGATGGGAATCCAAATTTGATTCCTGTGCCCTCTGGGAGTATTGAATCTTTTGTATCGAAAATAGAGAGTAGCCTTAAGCAGCCATGGAAAGGTCATCAGGGTAATGTATCTGATGATCTAAATTTCGCCTTTCGTGGGGGGACTACGGAGCTGCTTGCCGGAGGCGCTGGCAACAATAATTTTATTCGTCGTCCTGACGGAAGTGTAGAAAAATATTTAAGGGAGTTGGTTGAAAGCCAGCAGGAAAAAATGAAAAAAAAGAAAAATTCAGCATTTATCAGGAAAACAAAAAAACTCTTTTTGAATCCGGTTGCCTTCTTTCGTGATTCGTCAGAGGCAAAGTATCTGCGCAAAAAAATCTCTGAACGGAAGCTAAAGCGGTTGCTGGTACTTCGGGAGGAATTTAAAGAACACCCGGAATTTAAGGTCGCAAGTCAGCCGGTGCAAGACTTGGCAGGACCTTTGGTTAATTCAGGGCTTTCTGCTGAGTCAAGCGGCGCATTCCCCGATAGAGACTATTGCGTAGTAATAGATGAAAGTTCGCGAATAGAAGTTAGAGTGGGGGAGTCGAAACCGGCGGGATACTCAACTGCATTTATGCACCACGAGCTTGAAGATGAAGCATTAGTTAAAAAAATTGTTGATGATCTGAATGAGTTCGAAGATTTCAAGTATGTGAATTCTTCAAGAATGAAATTTGGGAGGTTTAGCGTTTCCGAAACGCAATCGGCATTGTCGATTGTTAACCGAATTGATGTTAAGAATAAAAATAGTCTGTCTCTCCTGAATTTCATTGTTTTGTTGAACGCCCCAAGCAATGTATGCAATGCATTACGCTATGCAGGGGTGGAACAAAAAATAATTTTGATAAAAACACGCAATGATTTAATTATTGATCCGGACGCTGTGGATGGGGTCATATCAATGAGTGCTGAAGATACAGGGAACAGAAAGCTTCGGCGTGTGATTAGAATTGAATCTGTGGACGGAATCTCGCTGGCTATGCGGCGAATTCTGCAGGAGGGCTTTCCCCGGAAGCGGGATATGCTTCTGCCTTTGCATATAGGGGGAGTATGCGCATTCGACAAAGCAGATTTCGCTAACTTTGATGAGCGTCATCATCAAGGAATACTGAAGATAAGAAAAACTGAATTTGCAAGTTCTAAAACAATGATGGATGTTTACGAAAAAATTTCACATTCGGTCGTAGGTATAGCAGTGCTTGAGTCAGCCTATATGCGTTATCGCAATCTTTGCGAAGCGGTGGAAGCGGGCCATCCAGCTACGAACCTGATTGAAGCATTTTTGATGGATGGAGGGCTGTTTGATGTCAAGGAAGTATAAAATTGTCCACATTTCCCAAACCCCTTTAGTGGCAGCGCCGTCAAAGATTGCTCTTGCGCAGCGATTGAACGGTCATGACTCGATTGCGGTGGCATTAAGCGACTATCCAGTCAAAGGACCGCTAGCTGGTAAATTCATAGAAGAGTATATTTTGGAAGATGAATTTACCAAACCGTTCATTGATGCCGCGATACGCGCGGCTGACATAATACATGTACATAATGATATACCGGACGCGTGGGCTGAGCGATTGATTAATAGTAATCAAAGTGCTCGTTATTTTTATCAAGCGCATTCGCCTCTCAGGGAGGGGCCACTATATTTGCCGCGACATTCTGAAATACGCTTGCCTTTTAGTAGTAATTTGGTTGTTGGGCAATTTCAACCGAGAATTCACAAAGATCATATCTTTGTACCGAATATTATTCATGATATTCCGAGTTTTTCTCCTCGAAAAAAAGATCAAAAGCTTCGCGTGATATTTAGTCCGACTCATCTCCGCCCTGGAAGATGGAATAATAAGCATGTTGAAAAACTTGATGTTGCGATAGACGCACTTGTGAAGTTAGGGAAAATCGAAGCGATAATTCCTACCGAGCCAGTTGCGCCGAAAACGTTGATGGCTATGCGAAAGTCATGTCATGTCACTATCGATGAAATAGCTACCGGTGGGTTTCATCAGGTTTCAATTGAGGGGTTGGCGGCAGGCAACGTTACTGTTAATAGGGCAGATTTTTTCTGTAAGGCTGTGTTTTCGAACTTTACAGGCGGGGAATTTCCTCCATTTGTATACGCGACTGGCGAAAGCATAGCAAGTTTGCTGGAGGAGCTTGCCAATGATTGGCAGAGAACCGTTCAACTCCAAGAGCAAAGTATAGAGTTCTTCAAAACTCACCTTACTCCAGAAAAAATGGCAGCGGTTTTCGATAAAGCATATGAAATTAATTAATAGTGTGAAGTCGTTGAAAAACAAAGAGGCTGGTCGTCGGGCCTTTATTTTGGCGAATGGGCCTTCAATCGCAAAGGAAGACCTGTCCATTCTCAAGAATGAATTAACAATTGGAATGAATGCGTCCACTCTCTTGGAATCTGCACATGGCTTCCATTCCGATTACTACGTACTATCTGATACGCGCTTTATTACTCATCCAGAAAAAAGACAGCTGGCGACCACGGCTCTTCATCCAGAAACAATTCGAATTTTGAGGTCGGAGCTAAAAGCAGTCGATCACAATGCGTTGGCTAACCCTACGTATTATATTCCAGCATTGCAGCGCGACGGATTCTCTAGAAATCTCCATGCAGGTTATTTCTTTGGCTGTACGACGACGATGCTCGCGATTCAACTGGCGTATTATTTAGGCGTATCTGAAATATATTTGCTTGGGTGTGATTTGAGGTATCAGGAGGAGTCTCCTAGGTTCTACAGAGAAACCAATCCTCAATTAGAGGATAGTTTCACTAGTGTTCAGATTTGGAACATTGTGAATGCTGGTGAGCAACTTGAGATTGAGGGCAAAAAATTGGTCAACTGCAGTGAGATATCGTTTTTGCGCCCTTATATCGAGTACGTCCCTTTTGAACAGGCGGTAAAGCGTAGCGCTGATATCGTATGAATATCATAAATTCAAAAAATGCGGGTGCGCTTGCCTTAAAAAATGCCCTCCAGTATATCAATGATGTCCCCAAAAATATTTTGGATCAGTTGACAAGTCCAAAAGCTTTGCCTTGGTATGGGTTTGTTGATGTAGAGATATCAGGCGTTCCGTCTTTTACGATGTTCAGCAATAACGACGATTTTGTTGCGCAAGCGTATTTTTGGAGAGGTTTGGACGCCTATGAGAGTACTAGTCTAAAGTTATGGACGGCGTTAGCACGAAAAAGTGCGAATATTATTGATATAGGAGCTTACTCCGGTGTTTATTCGCTTGCAGCGTCGAAAGCCAGCCCAAAGTCGAAAATTTATGCGATTGAAGCTCTGGATCGAGTTTACTCAAGATTATTGATAAACAAGGCTGCAAATTCCTCTGCGAATATAAGTTGTTTTAATTTTGCTGTCTCGGATTGTAATGCGGAAATAGATCTACTTGTTTATTCTGGGCAGGATATTTTGGTTTCAGGCTCCTCAACGGTTCCTGATGCCTGTGCTCGTACTCCACATGAGACAAAGAAAGTCAGATCTCTATCACTTGATTCCTTTGTTGAAATGAATGGCATTTCCAGCGTTGGGCTAATGAAGATAGATGCAGAGGGCGCTGAGCATCTAATAATAGGCGGTGCTAAAGAAGTAATTTGCAATTACTTGCCGGATATAATATGTGAGTTTCTGCCAACTGCTAAAGCTGATGATATCGCTGTTTTCTTTGATTCTTTGGGCTACAAGTACTATAAGATTTTCGAGTCATCCATGAAGATATTTCAGCACTTGACGCCACCGGTTACTATTGAACCTCCAGATTACAATACATTTATCAGCGCAAAGAGTCATGCTGAATTGCTCAGTCTGCTTCCAGGGTTTGAAGTTGTTGTGGTCGATTAGTTTGTGGGAATGAGTTTGGCCATAATATAAATATCTATAGTGTTTTCGAGAGTGTGACGATGTTGAAGCGACAAATAAGACTAAAGGAATTTCAGCCTGGTTTGTACAAAGTTTATACTCCTGATGATTCATACTTAAATGTTCGGCCGCGCCTTGATAAAAGTACTTCTTACATCGTAAGAACTGATGTGGATGGGTACATTCTTAGTGGTACTCATCAGCAATCTTCCCGAAAAATAGTGTTGATGGGAGATTCGTTTGTGGAGAATCTATACATTGACGAAGACAAGAGGATAGCTTCGCAACTTGAAAGAATGCTTTTGGCGAATGGCTATGATTTTCAAGTATTGAACGCTGGTGTTTCAGGCACTACTAATTTACATGCTACAAATTTATTGTTGAACAAGATTGTCTATCACAAGCCTCAAGTAGTCGTATTTGTCACATCGTCCAATGATCTGGCGGCTTTGAGGTACGAGGGTGGTTACAGTAATCGCAGCAAATTTCATGGAAATTTAGTTCCGGAGAATTTGGGCGAGAGTTGGACCAAGTCTTCTGTGGGTGAAAATATTGCCCAGCTTGATGATAATCTAAAAGTTATGAATTTTATTTGTAAGCTTCATAAAATAGATTTTTACGTTTGTACTTATCCTGAGATTCAAAGTAATGAGGATCTAAGCCTCATTAATTCCAGGGTGCGAAATTTTTCTTATAGAGAAGGTGTTGCGCTTATCGATTTGGATAAGCTGATCATGAAGAATGATATCTATTATTACGATAAGCTTCATGTTAGTCATATTGGGGCATCTGTCGCTGCCAAAAGCATTTTTGATTGTATAAAGGGATCGCTGCCGACTGAGAATGATGTGCGTTTTTCGCACTCAATGAGTGCAACTGATGTTGATTTACATTATTCCAGTGTGTATTGGTTGGCCTGGCAGGATCTTGTATGCAAGGATTTACCAAATTTTATCGTTTCGCTTAATATTGATTGTGAAACAAAGTCTGTTCGCAAGCACAAGGCTTTAGTGTTGCAAGTTGAGTTTGATCAAGAGCCTGAGTTTTCAAGAGAACATAAATATTCTTTCTCAAGGTCATCAGGTTGGCATTTTTATGTGGATTTGATGGCGGATCGTAGGCAGCAGTTTTCGATACCCTTTACGCTGCCTGACAACGTGCAAAAAGTTCGTGTTGGTCTAAGGGCTTTCGATGAAGAGTGCATTATTGCTGTGAACAACATTGTGCTTGAGGTTATACAAAAATAGGGTGGGTGTTGTTAATTGTAATTGCCAAGGCCCTTTGTGGAGTACTTGGCATTTTTGTTTTGTGAAATAATGCTTCGGAAGGTTATGGTTCAGGTAAAGGTTGTCGCTGCTTGCGTTCAGCGCAAACAGGAATGCCTGAAAGTAGTTTGAGTGCGATTGATTTAGTTTTCCCAAAAATCAATAATCTTGAACATTGAGCGTGCATTCATATTTGTCGAGCTGTGATCGCCTCCTACATAACAGCGCGTATATGTAAGTTTTAAGTCGTCAAGTGCTGAGAATAATTTTTTAGCTGCTGCAGCGTCTGCCGGGTAGTCACCATGTTCTATATACAGGTTGGGTTTGGATTGAAATCTATAGATGAAATCATTGAGGTCAACCCAGTTAGTGCCTGCTTCACGAATTTGGCGTTCCCAATTTTGCAATGAGTGCCTGCGTGAACTCTGATAGTCTATTTGAGGGTTTGTGACGATAACTCCTCCGACATCCAGCCAGAATCCAAAATATAATGCCGCATATCCTCCCATCGAACTGCCGATAAAATAGGTGTTTTTGTTTGAGATGTTGTATCTCTGCAGGTGCTCGCTAATGAATTTGTAGTAGCGAGCTTGCATAGGGGCTGTATCACTTCCTATATAGTAGCGATGGTCATTATCCCTAAAGATAATGTATAAATTGTCGCAGCCTTCTTTGTGTTTGTTGTAGAACCATGACCATCGTTCATATTTTCCTGGGTTCATGCTTGTAAAAGAGATGACCGCTCTTTTTGGCTGCTTTCCGCACATGACAAGAGCATCGATACCATTTGCTTTGTATGTGAATTGTTGAAATGTGCTATCCATCTCGGAATGCGGTGTCGTGCTTTTATTGCCGGGGGAACTTTCGGTATTATTGTTTGTTATTTGACTGGTGGCAGGTGAAGTGGCGGTTTTGCTGTTGATAACGTCCATTTAAGGTACTCATTGTAATGGGCTGCTAACAATGGCTGTGCGGTACTAACGAGTACTCGAAGAGGTAGAATTAACAGTCAAATATTTGATCACTGAGTGTGATTGATGTCGCCTTGTCATGCACAAGGCGACAGCGTGATGACAGGTTGCTCCGGCAGTCAGTTTGTGGGGTTTACACCGACAGCACGTCCAAGTACGAGAGTCTGCACGATTGGGCCTATGATTTTTTGCCATTCATAGACAGCGGCGTTAGTTACATAGATTGTATCGTCGGGTTTGAGCATGACCTGACGTGCGTAGAAAATGGCAGCCGGATCACGCATGTCAATACGCATGACAATTGGTTTGGCGGGTTGTTTCAGGCTGGAGTCACCCATTCGAAACACGAAGACTCCCTGTGGATTTGCATTCGTCTCTCGCAAACCTCCGACAGAGCCAAGTGCGTCTAGCAGACTCGCGTTTTGGGATGGTAGATCGTGCAGTCCAGGTTCGCCTACGGCACCCATAGCCACAAAACGCTGGCGTGAGCGATCCAGAATGACCTCAGAGTTAGCTTTCAAGACAAAGTTACTGCCCGCAAGGATCTCTTCATAGTTGAACGAATTGGCTTGATCGCCGTTGCGCACGGTGACATTTACCAAATGTGGTTCCAGAAGTGGTCCGCCGGCCTGATTGATAGCGTCAAGAAGAGTGAGCGGTCCTTGTAAAGTGGAGAAGCGCCCGGGAGCTTTTACCGCACCGGCCACAAGTACTGAACCGGATAGATCGCCAACTAGATCAACATGTACTTGAACATCAGAGGTCACGCCCTTGAGCTTTTGCTTAATCAACTCTTCAACTTGTATCAGTGTCATTCCTGCAACGAACTGATGGCCAACATAGGGCAGAGAGATCATGCCCTGTGAGTCGATGCGTACTTTAAGTTGGGTGCCACCGGTGGAAAGGGGGGCGAACAAGCTGGAGCCTTCCGGAGCGTTGTCGGCGATCAGTACGTTAATCACGTCTCCACCCATCAGCCGGACACTTTGAGCGATCGGGCTGGTGATGTTCGCTTTGACGGGTTTGGATGGCGGACGCATGAACGGTGCGATGGTGTTGGCGTTGATCTCCACCAAGTCATACGCCGTGTTTTGGCTTTTGCTTTCGATATCGCCTTTGTACGGGCCTGCGCCGGACAGGGTTCCGCCGCAACTTGCCAGTGTCAAAGTCATCACGATCAAACCCGTGACAGCACTGTTTCGCATGCTCAAGTTCAGGGGGCGAATGGACAGGCCTGGAGTGGATTTAATCACGATGATCCTCGATCGATGCAATTAGGAAGCGAGCAATGCCGTAGAGCAGCAAAAGTGCCAAGAAAATGGTTGCGATGTTGTAGATGCGCTCTGGGTACAGCGCCATCTGCGGTGTGTTAGGGCTGACCACGGTGACCAGGGTGCGAATTTTCTTGCTGGCTTCGATACGCGCGTTGTCCAGCGCGGCGACGGCGGTTTTGTAAGTTTCTTCGGCGATGCCGGCGTCCAGGGTCAATTGCTGGAAGCGCGAGGCGACAACGTTGAGCTGGTCGCCGTCAGGAGCGGACACCAGCAGGTGTTTTTCCGCATTCAGCTGTTCGCGAATGGCGCTCACGCGTTGCTGCTGTTGCTTGGCCTGAGGCGAGTCCGGGCGAAGCTTGTAGAGCATCTGGGTGAGCACGGCGCGTTCTTTGGAGTGTTCGCCTTCCAGGGTTTCGATGATGCTGGCGCGACCTTGTGCCGAACTTTTGCCGTCCAGTACCTTGTTGCGGTTCTGGAAGGTCAGCAGCGCTTCCTTGCGCTTGGTGTAGTTCTTTTTCGCACCTTCGAGCTCGGTCTGGGCGAAGCGCATCTGTTCGCGAGCGATGCTGTGCGAGACTTCGTTCACGAAGTGCTCGCTGGCTTCGAGAATGGTCTTGACCATTTGCTCGGCCAACTCCGGACTGAACGCCTGTACCTCGACTTTCAGCAGGCCGGTAGTTTCGTCGTAGTGAGCGGTCACCATGCGCTGGTAGTATTCGAGAAGGTCTTCGCGTTCCGTGTCGGCGGCCAGCCAGAAGAACGGGTCATTGCGTTGCTTACTATACTGCTCGACCCAATGCAGACGATCCTCCAGCAACTGCATCATGTCCATCGACACAATGTACTCGCGCAGGTACAGGGTCTCTTCCCTGGACGCAGGATTGGCGCCGCTGAGCAACATGCCCAGGCCAGGCATTTGTGCGGCGGGGTTGTTGCCGTCCTGGCGTACCACAACTTGCGCGGAGCTGACATAACGGTCTACGGCAAAAAAACTGTAGTAAACGATGGCCAAGGCCATCGGTAACACGATCAATGCCAGCGTCAGTCGCCAGCCCTTGAGTTTACCCGTACTGCTCATATGCGTTTGCATCCTTGAAATGAATCAATCGCGCCACAATCATGGCGATTAGGTGTTGTAGGACTTGATGCCTTCGGCGACATCGTCAAAGATCCGCACTCCGCCATCGCGCACCAGCAGTACGACGTCGCAAAGTTTTTGAATTTCATTCATGTTGTGTGAAACCAATACAACCTTGGATTTCTGCAGGCGCTCTTCGAATACCTCGGCGCACTTGCGCTTGAAGTGCGCGTCACCTACCGACATCACTTCGTCGATCAAGTAGTAGTCGAAGTCGAAGGCCATACTCAGGCCGAAGGCCAAGCGCGAGCGCATACCGGAGGAGTAAGTCTTGACCGGTTCGTCGATCCAGTTACCGATTTCTGCGAAGTCTTCCACGTAAGCAACTTTTTGGCGCATGGCATCACCTTCGGCCCCATAGACACGGCTGACGAATTTGATGTTTTCGCGACCAGTCATGTTGCCCTGGAAGCCACCGGACAATCCGACGGGCCAGGAAATGCTCTTGTCGGTGACGATGGTGCCGGAGTCCGGCACGTCGGCACCGCCCAACAAGCGCATCAATGTCGACTTGCCTTCACCATTTCGGCCGATCAGGCCGATATTCTTGCCAGCGGGGATTTTCAGCGACAAGTCGCGAAACACATGGCGACGACCTTTGGGAGTGAGGTACGACTTGGTGATATTTCTAAGCTCGAACACGGGAAGCCTGCAATTAGCCGTTCTTGGTGGAGATCAAATGCAGTCGACGAACCCGATAAGTACCCAGGGACACGAACAGCAAAATCAGAGTGACGCCGATAACGTATTGCACCGAGACACCTTCGACCGGAACGTAGTGCGGGAAGATCTCAGCACGAATCAGTTCCAGCAGGTGCAAAAACGGATTTAGCAACAGCAGTGGCAGCATGGTGTGCGGTAGATAGGCGGCAGGGACGAGTACGCCGGACATGAAATACAGCGGGAAAAACATCATCCGTATGAATAGCGTGCTACTGGGTATGGCATGCGCAATAAGCGACAACAGCATGCCAAGACCAAAGGAAAACAACATGCCCAGCAGAATGGTCAGCATCCACGCTATGGGCGATGTTATGGACATGTCGTAGCCGTACCAGGCGAAACCGAACACCAGAATGGCGTACACGCTTGCTGAGATACTGAACTCCACCAGTATTCGAGCGATGTAAGTGTCGAGCGGCTTTATCTGTTTGTAGGCAAACAGCGAGCGGTTTTCCTTGGGGCTGTTCATCAGGCGCAAAGCTGTGTTGCGAAACAACAGGAAGGGCGCGAGTCCAACCAATACAAACACCGGAAAATCAATACCGGCCATGTTGCGACCACGTAGCAGCCCGAACAGAACGCTGAGAATTAGCAAATGGCAAATCGGCTCGATCAACGTCCAAATAGGCCCCATGCGTCGTTCGCCGAAACGCGAACGCGCTTCACGCAGCACTAGGGCAAAAATGACGGATTTCTTGATCTGCAGGGGAGAGCGAGGCTTGAGCATTTTTTACCGCATAGCACAACAGCGCGATAGACGCGCTGCTTGAATTCATTTTCAAAGGACTGTCCGATGATGAGGTGGGACAGGTCGCTTCCATTCGTGGGCCGGGAGGGTAAACGTTGCGCCAGACAGGAGTCAAGTCGCTTAGTTCCCTACCGTTAATCGGCTGATTCGGCCAAGCATCAGGATTTTCCAGCGATTTTTCGAAGGGGCGGCAGGGGCCGGTGTCTGCTCGGATACCCGCCGGCTCAAGACGCCAGCATTGGGTAAGTGAACAAGCCGAAGTGCAGTACATTCACTCCGAAATGGGTGGCGATGGCGGCCGCCAGCCCACCGTATCGATAGGCCAGCCCATAACCGGCACCCGCCAGGCTTGCGAGCAGCACCCATTGCCAACCGGCGCCCCCATGAGCCAGTCCGAAGAGGAGCGAAGCGATCGACCAGGCAAACAGGTCGCCATCGCGCAGATGCTCGAAGCGACGGCTCAGGCCGCCTTGTATGTAACCGCGAAATAGCGCTTCTTCCACCACGGTCACCAGCAGCAGGTTGTTGTTTATCCACAGCCCTGCGTGATCCGGCCATTTTGGCGACCACTCGATAATACCCAGCAGTGTGGCGGCGCCAAAGGTGACGGTCGCCGTCAGGCACAGATTGACAACGGTTGTCTGGAGCGTTGTCAGTAACGGCTGGCGGTGGATGATCCATGGGCAAGCCAGCAGTAGCCAGAAGCCTATCAACGGTTTGTCCAGGTTGAGGTTCATCGAAAAAGGCGCGGCGTTTTCGGCGAAACGCACCTGGTCGATCACGGTGGCGTTGTAGAAACCGGGCCAGCCATGCAGGGCCAGCGCGACCGCCAGAAGCATGAACAGTAAGTGACCGACGTAGCGGCCATAGAGGTAGACGGATTGCCTGACGGCTAAGGCGGCGAGCACCAGGAGAATGATTGCCACACCCGCCAGGATTGAAAGTTGCCCGTAAGTGAGTGCCAGGACATAGCCGGCACAGAGCAATGTCAGGTACGGCCAGGGCTGCGCGAGCATGCACGGTTTCCTTGTTTCCAATGGTGTTATGGAGCCTGCAGGAGCGAGCCTGCTCGCGATGGACTAAAGAGTGCCACAGGGTGTCAGGCCCCGAGCCTTATCGTTAACGACCATCGCGAGCGGGCTTGTTCCTGCATTGAACAGCGTTATGCCTATAAACGGGGTATTTAGGCCGATATGGCCGCCAGTCCGCAATTGTGGTGCCGAGCCTTAGTGCGTAGAACGGAGTGTGTGACGTAGTTTGAAAGGCGTAGTTTGAAAGGATCTGATAGTGGCTTGAATGGCGCTCTGCCGAGCCTTCAGCAACAGGAGATGCACATGACGAGTTGGTTCACGATCAGCGGGACGTTATTGCTCTTGGCGCCGATTTTGACGTTGGTGACTTCAATCAGAGGCTGGGTCGGACATTTCAAGGTTGAAGGTGATACCGAGTATTAGTTGCGGTCCTGTACGGCAGCAGACGCGAACTGCTTCAGGTGGTATCCGGACGAAGACGGCAGCGGCAGTCAACAATGGCGTTGACTGCCGCTGCCGTTTTCGTTTGCTCGCTGCTGCAGGTTACGAGGCAATCAATTGCCGCAGCACGTAGTGCAGGATGCCTCCCGACTTGAAGTACTCCACCTCATTGAGGGTGTCTATCCGGCACAGCACGTCGACTTTTTCGCTGATGCCGTTCTCGCGGTTGATGACCAGTGTGAGGTTCATCCGCGGCGTCAGTTCCACACCGCTCAAGCCAAGAATATCCAGGGTTTCCGTGCCTTTGAGATTCAGGCTCTTGCGGTTTTGATCGAGTTTGAATTGCAGGGGCAGCACGCCCATGCCCACCAGATTGGAGCGGTGGATGCGCTCGAAACTTTCGGCGATCACCGCTTTGACCCCCAGCAGATTGGTGCCCTTGGCCGCCCAGTCGCGGCTCGATCCGGTGCCGTATTCCTGTCCTGCGATCACGACCAGCGGTGTGCCTGCGGCTTGATAACGCATCGCCGCGTCGTAGATCGCCAGTTTTTCTCCGCTCGGGATGTAAAGCGTGTTGCCACCTTCTTCGCCGCCGAGCATTTCATTGCGGATGCGAATATTGGCGAAGGTGCCGCGCATCATCACTTCATGGTTGCCGCGCCGCGAGCCGTAGGAGTTGAAGTCTCGTGCTTCCACGCCTTTCTCCCGCAGGTAGCGCCCGGCGGGGCTGTCCGCCTTGATGTTGCCGGCGGGGGAGATGTGGTCCGTGGTCACGGAATCGCCCAGTAGCGCCAGAATGCGCGCACCTGCAACATCCCTGACCACTGGTGGTGGCCCGCCGATGTCATCGAAGAATGGCGGATGCTGGATGTAGGTCGAGTCCGCCTGCCAGACGTAAGTCGCCGCTTGCGGTACCTCAATGGCCTGCCACTGCTCGTCACCGGCAAACACTTCGGCATATTCCTTGTGGAACATGGCGGTATTGACCTGTTCCACGGCGTCGGCGATTTCCTGGCTGCCTGGCCAGATATCGCGCAAGTAAACCAGGTTACCGTTTTTATCTTCGCCCAGCGGCTCACGACTGAGGTCGATACGCACGGTCCCCGCCAATGCATAGGCGACCACCAGCGGCGGTGAAGCCAGCCAGTTGGTTTTCACCAGCGGATGGACCCGGCCTTCGAAGTTGCGGTTGCCGGACAAAACGGAAGCCACTGTCAGGTCGGCTTTCTGGATGGCTTTTTCGATAGGCTCCGACAGCGGGCCGGAGTTGCCGATGCAGGTGGTGCAGCCATAACCGACCAGGGCAAAACCGAGTTCGTCGAGGTAGCGCGTCAAACCGGCAGCCTTGTAGTAGTCGGTCACCACTTTCGAACCCGGGGCCAGCGAGCTTTTCACCCAGGGTTTGCGTCGCAGGCCTTTTTCCACGGCTTTTTTGGCCACAAGGCCGGCGGCCATCATCACACTGGGGTTTGAGGTATTGGTACAGGATGTAATCGCGGCAATCACGACCGCACCGTTTTTCAGCCGGACCGTTTGCCCCTCGAATTCGTAGTCCACTTCACCGGCAAGGTCGGCGTTGCCCACCGCGACACCGCCGCCACCCTCGCTTTCCAGGCGACCTTCTTCCTTGCTGGTGGGTTTGATTTGCAAACCGATGAAGTCACTGAAAGCCTGGGCGACATTCGGCAGCGATACCCGGTCCTGCGGGCGTTTGGGGCCGGCGAGGCTGGCTTCGACGCTGGCCATGTCCAGCGCCAGGCTGTCGGTGAACAGCGGTTCCTTGCCAGGCAGGCGCCACAACCCTTGCGCCTTGCTGTAGGCCTCGACCAGTTTCACGGTTTCGCCGGGGCGGCCGGACAGGCGCAGATAGTCCAGCGTCACGTCGTCCACCGGAAAGAACCCGCAAGTGGCGCCGTACTCCGGGGCCATGTTGGCGATCGTCGCGCGGTCCGCCAGCGGCAGATCGGCGAGGCCATCGCCGTAGAATTCGACGAATTTGCCGACAACGCCTTTCTTGCGCAGCATCTGGGTAACCGTCAGCACCAGATCGGTGGCGGTGATGGCTTCCTTGAGCTTGCCGGTGAGTTTGAAGCCGATCACTTCCGGAATCAGCATCGACACCGGCTGGCCGAGCATCGCCGCTTCTGCCTCGATGCCGCCGACACCCCAGCCCAGCACACCCAGGCCATTGATCATCGTGGTGTGTGAATCGGTGCCGACCAGCGTATCCGGGAAGGCGTAAGTACGGCCGTCTTCGACTTTGGTCCAGACCGTGCGGCCCAGGTATTCCAGGTTCACCTGGTGGCAGATCCCGGTGCCCGGCGGCACCACGCTGAAATTGTCGAAGGCACTCTGGCCCCAGCGCAGGAACGCGTAGCGTTCGCCGTTGCGCTGCATTTCGATATCGACGTTCTGTTCGAATGCATGGCTGGTGGCATATTTGTCGACCATGACGGAATGGTCGATCACCAGGTCGACCGGGGACAGCGGGTTGATCCGTTGCGGATCGCCACCGGCCTTGGCCATCGCCGCGCGCATGGCGGCCAGGTCGACCACGGCGGGCACGCCGGTGAAGTCCTGCATCAGTACCCGCGCCGGGCGGTACTGGATTTCGCGATCCGAACGGCGTTCCTTGAGCCAGGCGGCAATGGCCTTGAGGTCGGCGCCGGTGACGGTTTTTTCGTCTTCCCAGCGCAGCAGGTTTTCCAACAGCACCTTCAACGACATCGGCAGCTTGTCCAGATCGCCCAGGCTCTTGGCGGCATCCGGCAGGCTGAAAAAGTGGTAGGTCTTGTCGTCGACTTGCAGGGTTTTCAGAGTTTTCAGGCTATCGAGAGATGGCATTACGATCACTCCTTTGAGTCCGCACGGCTACGGACAGAGGGAACGGGCAGAGCATTAAACCTAGCCCTGTTTTAAGTAGCTGGCTAATAACTGGACGCTATGGACAAGTTCGGGGTTGCGAAGTCGGCTATCATGCGCCGTTTTTCGTGACAGGCTTTGCTGCACGTTTGCGCATCGACTCATTGCCGATGGCCCAGGAGATTGAATGAACACCCTCTTTATGCATTGTCGGCCAGGCTTCGAAGGTGAAGTCTGTTCCGAGATCTCCGATCTCGCCGCGCGGCTCAACGTGGCCGGTTATGCCAAGGCCAAACCGGCCAGTGCCTGCGCCGAGTTTGTCTGCACCGAAGAGGACGGTGCCGAACGCCTGATGCGCGGTGAGCGTTTCGAGCGGCTGATCTTCCCGCGCCAATGGGCCAGGGGCGCTTTCATCGATCTGCCGGAAACCGACCGTATCAGTGTGATTCTTGCGCAAATGGCGGACTTGCCGACCTGCGGCAGCCTGTGGCTGGAAGTGCTGGATACCAACGACGGCAAGGAACTGTCGAACTTCTGCAAGAAATTCGAAGGTCCGTTGCGCAAGGCCCTGAGCGCTGCCGGCAAACTGGTGGATGACGCCGGCAAGCTGCGCCTGCTGCTGACCTTCAAGAGTGGTCGTGAAGTGTTCGTGGGTCTTGCCGAGTCGGACAATTGCGCGATGTGGCCAATGGGCATCCCGCGTTTGAAGTTTCCCCGCGAAGCGCCCAGTCGCTCGACGCTTAAGCTGGAAGAGGCCTGGCACCATTTCATCCCACGCGATGAATGGGAAGATCGTCTGCACAGCGACATGACCGGTGTCGATCTGGGCGCGGCGCCCGGTGGCTGGACCTGGCAGCTGGTCAACCGCGGCATGCTGGTCACCGCCATCGACAACGGCCCGATGGCCGAAAGTCTGATGGAGACCGGGCTGGTCCAGCATCTGATGGCCGACGGTTTCACCTTCAAGCCCCGCCAGCCGGTGGACTGGATGGTCTGCGACATCGTCGAGAAACCGGCGCGCAACGCCGCCATGCTGGAAGAGTGGATAGGCGAGGGCCATTGCCGTGAAGCGGTGGTCAACCTCAAGTTGCCGATGAAGCAGCGATACGCCGAGGTCAAGCGACTGCTCGAACGCATCGCCGACGGCTTCAAGGCGCGGGGCATTCGCGTGGAGATCGGTTGCAAGCAGCTGTACCACGACCGTGAGGAAGTGACCTGTCATTTGCGCAGGCTCGACATCAAGAAGCCCAAGAGCCGGTAAACACGCCGCGAACCTGTGGGAGCCGGCTTGCCGGCGAAGGCGTTTTCAAATGTGTTGCATGACGTCAGGCCGCCTTCGCTGGCAAGCCAGCTCCCACAGATAGGCGATACCCCCTCATTTTGTGGGAGGCTCCCACAGGGTCCAGCGACGTGCGACAGATGACGTTACCACCGGCAATGCGCGACAATGCCGGCAAGTTTCAGGAGTGAATCATGAGCGAAATGACTGACACGCCGGTTGACGGCACTCTCGATGCCACCGGCCTCAACTGTCCGGAGCCGGTGATGATGCTGCACCAGCACATCCGTGACCTGGTGCCCGGCGGCCTGCTCAAGGTGATCGCCACCGATCCGTCGACCCGTCGCGACATACCCAAGTTCTGCGTCTTTCTCGATCACGAACTGGTGGCGCAGCACGAAGATGCCGGCACCTATCTGTACTGGATTCGCAAGAAATCCAGTTAATCGCAAAGCCATCACCAACACTGTGGGAGCGAGCCTGCTCGCGATAGCGGTCGATCAGAACGACAGCATCGCGAGCAGGCTCGCTCCCACAGTTTTTTTGTGCCGGTGGTGAAAGGGCTCAGCCCGCCGAGTGGCTGAGGCGAATGCGTTTGCGTGCGCTGCGCGTCAGGCGGATCGAAAGCATCAGTGCCGCACAGCTCAAGCCGGCGATCAGGCCTTCCCACAATCCGCTCGGGCCGCTGGCCGGACCGAGCCAGTCGGTCAAGCCCAGCACATAACCAACCGGCAAGCCGATGCCCCAGTAGGCAAACAAGGTCAGGATCATCGTCACCCGAGTGTCCTGGTAGCCTCGCAAGGCGCCGGCGCAGATCACCTGGATGGCATCGGAGAATTGATACAGCGCCGCGTAGACAATCAGCATCGATGCGATGCCGATCACGTTGCGGTCAGGTGTGTAGATCGAAGCGATCGGTTCGCGCAGGCACAGGATCAGCGTCGCCGAGAACGCGGCAAACAGCAATGCCGCACCTAGCCCGACCTTCGCCGCGAAGCGTGCCTGCCACGGGTTGCCGGCCCCCAGTGCCTGGCCGACCCGTACGGTCACCGCCATGCCCAGGGAATAGGGAATCATGAACAGCAGCGAACTGATGTTCAGGGCGATCTGGTGCCCGGCCACCACGGTGGGGCCAAGGCTGCCGATCAACAGGGCGATGACTGCGAAGATGCTGGATTCGGCGAAGACCGCGATACCGATTGGCAGGCCGATACCGATCAGGCGCCTGATCACCGCCCATTGCGGGAGGTCGAAGCGTACCAGCACGCGTGTGCGGGCATAGAACGGCGCCCAGAAGGTCCAGCCGGCCATGCTCAATGCCATGAACCACATCACGATGCCGCTGGCCCAGCCGCAACCGACACCACCCAGGGCGGGGGCGCCGAAATGGCCGTAGATCAGTGCATAGTTCAGCGGGATGTTCAGCAGCAATCCGCATAAACCAATGACCATGCTCGGACGGGTACGCCCCATGCCGTCGCTGTAACAGCGCAGCACATAATAGAAGGCCATTCCGGGCAAGCCAAAGGCGATGCCGTGCAAGTAGCCCATGCTCGGCTCGATCAACTGGGGATCGACCTTCATCCAGTGCAGGATCGGCTCGGCGCCGAGCAACAGGCTGCTGCCGATCAGCCCGGCGCACAATGCCAGCCACAGTGCCTGGCGTACCAGCGGACCGATCTCGTCAAACAGTTCGGCGCCATAGCGTTGGGCGACTTTGGGGGTGGTCGCCAGCAGGACACCGGACATCAACAGGTAAACCGGGATCCAGATCGAGTTGCCCAGGGCCACCGAGGCCAGGTCCCGCGGGCCGACGCGTCCGGCCATGACCGCATCGACGAAACCCATGGCCGTGGTGGCCAGTTGCGCGATCATGATCGGCAGCGCCAGGCCGAGCAGGCCCTTGAGTTCCAGGCGAACCGGAGTCGTGCGGGGGAGGGCGATTACAGTGTTTTCAGTCACGGGATTCAATGGCGAAGCGTCCAGAAAGCGTTGTGGCACAGGCGCGCATTCTACGCGTTGACGCATCGGTCAGGAAAAGACTGTGTTGCGCATTTGTAATGACGGCGCTCCGGTACCTGCATCCATTGATGAGCGTTCCCACGCTCTGCGTGGGAACGCCTCCTGTGACGCTCTGCTGCGAGCACGTTCGCGCCTACACAGGGATGCGTTATGCGCCTACACTGCCGATCCGCCAAAGGAGCCTGCCATGCTGATTGTTGCCGACGAAAATATTCCCCTGCTCGATGCTTTCTTCAAAGGTTTCGGTGAAATCCGCCGGGTGCCCGGACGCTCCATCGACCGCGCTACTGTCGAGCAGGCCGACGTGCTGTTGGTGCGTTCGGTGACCAACGTCAACCGTGCCCTGCTCGAAGGCAGCAAGGTACGGTTTGTCGGCACCTGCACCATTGGCACCGATCACCTGGACCTGGACTACTTCCAACAGGCCGGGATCACCTGGTCCAGTGCACCGGGTTGCAATGCCCGGGGCGTGGTCGATTACGTGCTCGGCAGTTTGCTGACCCTGGCCGAAATCGAAGGT
Source organism: Pseudomonas sp. NPDC089569 (assembly GCF_050280625.1). Classification (NCBI taxonomy): domain Bacteria; kingdom Pseudomonadati; phylum Pseudomonadota; class Gammaproteobacteria; order Pseudomonadales; family Pseudomonadaceae; genus Pseudomonas; species Pseudomonas sp. NPDC089569. The sequence goes on along the minus strand of NZ_JBNNVQ010000037.1, from coordinate 9,296 downwards.
GCCGACCTGACGCAACGCACCTATGGCGTAGTGGGTGCCGGTGAAGTCGGAGGTCGCTTGATCAGGGTCCTGCAAGGCCTGGGCTGGAAGGTGTTGGTCTGCGACCCGCCACGGCAAGCGGCGGAAGGTGGCGATTACGTCAGCCTTGAAGAGATTGTCGAGCAATGCGATGTCATCAGCCTGCACACACCCTTGACCAAAAAGGGCCAGCACCCGACCTGGCATCTGTTCGACAAAAATCGTTTGAACCAGCTCAAGCCCGGCACCTGGCTGGTCAACGCCAGTCGTGGGCCAGTGGTCAGTAACACGGCGCTGCGCGATGTGCTGCTCGAACGTGAGGACCTGCAGGCGGTGCTGGATGTCTGGGAAGGCGAGCCGGAAGTCGATGTGGCGCTGGCCGAGCTCTGTGTGCTGGCGACGCCGCACATTGCCGGTTACAGCCTGGATGGCAAGCAACGCGGCACGGCACAGATTTATCAGGCTTATTGCAACTTCCTGGGGCAGCCGGCCAGTGTCAGCTTGAGTGATTTGTTGCCGGCTCCATGGTTGGCGCAAGTCGCCCTGAGCGCTGAGACCGATCCAGCCTGGGCACTGGCGATGTTGTGCCGTGGCGTGTACGACCCGCGCCGTGACGATGCGGATTTTCGCCGCAGCCTTGTCGGCAGTGTGGCTCAGCAGCGAGCGGCATTCGATGCCTTGCGCAAGAACTACCCGTCACGGCGGGAGATCGACGGGTTGCAGGTGCGGATCGAGGGTGAGTCGCCGGAGTTGCGTCGGATTGTGGCGGCGTTGGGCGCGACGGCTGTCTAGGGATCGGGTCGGCCCTGTCGCGAGCAAGCTCGCTCCCACATTTTCGTTCGCTCTACTGTGGGAGCGAGCCTGCTCGCGATGAATTCACCGCCAATACCGGGGTAACAGGCATAAAAAACCCGGCCAACATGAGGGCCGGGTCAAGAAGACGGTGGCTATATCACTTTTGTTCGGCAGGCTTGACCAATCGCTTCTCCAGTTCGCGGCAGGCGTCCTGGATCATGTTTTCAGTGATCGGTACTTCGCGGCCATCGGCATCGATGATCGAGCAACCCAGAGACTGATCTGGCTGCGTGCGGATCACTTGAATCTTGTCTTCGCTGCTGTTTTGCAAGGACATGGCCTGTCTCCTCATCAGGTTGTGCGCCTACTGTAAATCCGCCAGGTGACCAGGCTGTGACAACTCCCTGCGATCTCTCCCGAGCGGCATTCCCAGTCCACCAGAAATGTCTCGACGTTGCCACCCGAAGATTAGACCAATAGTGTCTATCGCCTAGTCTGGGTGGTCATAATTAACCTGACTCATTGTGATTGACCCAGTTCCATTCCGTTGGGCAGTCTAGGCTGGCCCTGATCTCTGTAATGCTCTGGAAGCTTGCCCATGCTCTCCATTCGTCACCGTCGCGCAATGCGCCTGGCCAGTCGCTTCATCGCCCCCTATCGCTGGCACGCCTTCGGTGCACTGGTCGCGTTGATCGTCACGGCCGGCATCACGTTGTCCATGGGGCAGGGCATCCGCCTGTTGGTGGATCAGGGCTTCATGACCCAATCGCCGCACTTGCTCAACCAGTCCATCGGCCTGTTTATGTTGCTGGTCATTGGCCTGGCGGTGGGCACTTTTACCCGTTTCTACCTGGTGTCGTGGATTGGCGAGCGTTGTGTCGCCGACATTCGCCGTCAGGTGTTCAATCATCTGATCTATCTGCACCCCGGGTTCTACGAAAACAACCGCAGCTCCGAAATCCAGTCACGCCTGACCGCCGATACCACGCTGCTGCAATCGGTGATCGGCTCCTCGCTGTCGCTGTTTTTGCGCAACCTGCTGATGGTGATCGGCGGCATCATCCTGCTGTTTGTCACCAATCCCAAACTCACCAGCATCGTGGTGGTGGCATTGCCGCTGGTGATTGCGCCGATCCTCATCTTCGGTCGCCGGGTACGTCATCTGTCGCGCCTGAGCCAGGACCGGATCGCCGATATCGGCAGCTACGTCTCCGAAACCCTGGGTCAGATCAAGACCGTGCAGGCCTACAACCATCAGGTCCAGGACGAGCAGCGTTTTGCCATGACCGTGGAGGAGGCGTTCAATACCGCCCGCAAACGCATTTTTCAGCGAGCCTGGCTGATCACCCTGGTGATCGTTCTGGTGCTGGGCGCCGTGGGTGTCATGCTCTGGGTGGGCGGCATGGACGTGATTGCCGGACGGATTTCCGCGGGTGAGCTGGCGGCATTCGTTTTCTACAGCCTGATCGTGGGCAGTGCGTTCGGCACCCTGAGCGAGGTGATCGGCGAATTGCAGCGTGCGGCAGGGGCGGCGGAGCGGATCGCTGAATTGTTGCGCTCCGAAAACATTATCCTGCCGCCGGTCCGTGATCCAGTGAGCTTGCCCGCGCGGGTGAAGGGCGACTTGCTGCTGCAAAATGTACGTTTTTCCTACCCGTCGCGCCCCGAAAGCTTTGCAGTCGATGGCTTGAATCTGACTGTGCGGGCGGGCGAAACCCTGGCGTTGGTCGGGCCGTCGGGTGCCGGCAAGTCCACGGTCTACGACCTGCTGCTGCGTTTTTATGATCCGGATGAAGGGCGAATATTGCTTGATGGTGTTGCGTTGACTCGACTTGACCCATTGGATTTGCGTCGCTGCTTCGCCCTTGTCTCGCAAACCCCGGCGCTGTTTTTCGGCAGCATCGAGGACAATATTCGTTACGGCAATCCGGCAGCGACCCTGGCTGAAGTCCGGGAGGCGGCAAAGATCGCCTACGCCCACGATTTCATCGAAGCCATGCCCCTGGGTTACCAGACCCACTTGGGCGACGGTGGTCTTGGATTGTCCGGAGGCCAGCGCCAGCGTCTGGCCATCGCTCGGGCCTTGTTGGTGGATGCGCCGATCCTGCTGCTGGACGAGGCCACCAGCGCCCTCGATGCACAGAGTGAGCATCTGATCCAGCAGGCCCTGCCGAGCCTGATGAAAAACCGCACCACCCTGGTCATCGCCCATCGCCTGGCGACCGTGAAAAACGTTGATCGAATAGCGGTGATGGATCAAGGGAAGCTGGTGGCGGTGGGCACGCACCAGGAGCTCATCGCCAGCAATGCGCTGTATGCGCGGTTGGCGGCATTGCAATTCAGTAACGAGCAGGTCGCGACCGAACGGTAGGAATGAGCGGTGCGGCGAACAGGTTTGACACGGTGTGGCGCCATTGAGAACGCCTTCGCTGTAGGAGCCAGGCTTGCCGGCGAACAGGTTTGACGCGGTTTGGCGCATTCGAAAACGCTTTCGTTGTAGGAGCCAGGCTTGCCGGCGAACTGGTTTGACGTGGTGTGGCGCCATTGAAGACGCCTTCGCCGGCAAGCCTGGCTCCTACGGATTGGGGGGGGCGCTGGCTCCTACGGAATCATTGGTCGTCGAAGTAGCGCTCATGCCAATCCACCAGCGGTTGTGGTGAATTGAGTTTCTGGCCGTAGATCACCGAATACGACAACACGTTTTGCACATATTGGCGGGTTTCGTCGAACGGAATGCTTTCTACCCACACGTCGAAACTCAGGTGATCGGCACCACGCAGCCACTGACGAACACGTCCGGGGCCGGCGTTGTAGGCGGCGGAGGCAAGCACACGGTTGCCGTTGAACTGGCTGTGGACCTGGCTCAAATAAGCAGCGCCGAGCTGAATGTTCTTGTCCGGGTCGAACAGTTGCTGCGGCGACGCATAGGGAATGCTGAACTTGCGCGCGGTCTCCTTGGCGGTGCCGGGCATCAGTTGCATCAGGCCGCTGGCGCCGACACCGGAGCGGGCGTCATCCATGAAGGCACTTTCCTGGCGGGTAATGGCAAATACCCAGCTCGAATGCAGTCCACGGTTCCGGGCTTCACGGACCAGGGTTTCGCGATGGGCCATCGGAAAGCGAATGTCCAGGTCATCCCAGTACTGTGCCTGGCTGATGGTACGGATCGCCGGAAAATACCACTTCAGGTCATAGGCCAGTTTTGCCTGCGCGACCATTTCATCGCGGCTGAAGTGTTTGCTGACGTGATACCACTCGCGGCGGCCGTCGACGATCTGCCCACGGGCGTGGAATTCGAGGGCCCGGCGTATGCCGGGGGTGTTACGCACCTTGTTGATCGTTGCCTGGCTCAGGGCAAGCGGTTTGTTGATCAGTGAATAAGGCGACTGCGAACGATCGGCGGCGAGGAAGCCATAGAAGTCGCGCTCGCGGGCAAGGCTTCTATAAAGAGTCTGCGCTTCCGGGCTCTGCGGCTGCGCCAGTTCCAGGCTGCGAGCCTGCCAGTAGCGCCAGCGGTTGGTGGTGGCCAGGTCCTGGGGCAGGCGGCGCGTCAGTTGATAGGCATCCTCCCAGCGGGCCAGGCGCAGGAGCAGACGCAGGCGCCATTCGGATACGGTGTTGTCGCGCAACTCCGGGTCGTACTTGGTCATCACGTCCAGCGCGCGGCTGTCGAAACGACGTGCGAGCGTCAGGCCGATTTCCCGGGCGATCGCCACTTTTTCGTCGCGGGAAAAGTGCATGCTGCTGGCATAACCGTCGAGCAGGTCCATGGCCTTGTCCGGGTCCTGGCGAGCGAGGCGGCGCAGGCCAAGGCTGACGATATCCGACATGGCCTCGTCGGCCGGGGTGAAGCGTGATGGCTGGTTGAGCAGCTCGGGACTTTGTGCCACGTCGATCAACAGGCGACCACGTGGGGCGAGGGTGTTGAGGCCGTTGATCAGGCTGTTGGCCAGCGGATAGTTGCGCGCCTGGGCAGCCAGCTTGATGCGCTCCCAGCGCTTCTGCTCGGTCAACTGACCTTCGGCGGCCCACATGCCGAACACCGTGTCACAGGCTTCCGGTTGGGATTTGCCGGTCAGCCACAGTTTGTTGGCGTTGGCATTGCCTTCTGCCTTGAGGTTGTGGCTGAGCTGGTACTGCGCGTTGAGGCAGTCCAGCTCGGTGAAATTCATCTTGGGGTCGTAATATTTCACGAACGTCGCCCAATCGTCGCGATCGGCCAGCCAGCGCAACCAGCGCAATTTCATCCAGTTGGCCTGGGGCAGGTCACCGTGTTCGGCGAGGAATTTTTCGATTTCGGCGTTGCTTGCGGTTTTCAGGCGCGCGGTCAGCTCGTCATAGGCCAGATAAGGTTCCAGCGGATAATCGGCCAGGGCCTGGCTGTAACGGAAATAGGGGCCGCTGTCGCCCTTGGCCAGGGCGCGCTTGGCTTCATCGTAATATTGGCGTTGGGTGGATAGGTCCACCGCCTGGGCGGATTGAACGGCAGCGGCAGAGAGTAAAAAACAGGACAAAAGGTTGAGAAGGCGACTGCGCATGAGACGTCCGGACAGAAAAATCATGACAAGTGCCGGCGATGCCCGCACTGAATTATCTGTAGCTTAGCCTTTTGCCAGCAGCGGGCGAAAGCTTTGCGGGCCTGACTGCATCAGTTCGCAACATTTGTTGTGCAGAGTGCTGCGACAGTGAAATTGCCGGCCTTCTGAAGCCTCGATTCAGGTAGAATGCGCGCCCGGTTTTTGGAGAAGCTCATGACCCTGCTCAAATTCAGCGATGTGTCCCTTGCTTTCGGCGCCATGCCGTTGTTGGACAAGGTGTCCTGGCAGATCGCCCGTGGTGAGCGGGTGTGCATCATCGGCCGCAACGGCACTGGAAAGTCCAGCATGATGAAGCTCGTCAAGGGCGACCAGAAGCCCGACGATGGTTCCGTTTGGCGTACGCCCGGGCTCAAGATTGGCGAATTGCCGCAAGAATTGCCGGTAGCCGACGAGCGGACGGTGTTCGATGTCGTCGCCGAAGGCCTGGACGGTGTTGGCGCGTTGCTCGCCGAATATCACCACTTGAGCCAGAACATCGTGACCGATGCCGATCTGGAAAAGCTGATGCACGTCCAGCACGACCTCGAAGCTCGCGATGGCTGGCGCTTGCAAACCCTGGTCGACAGTACCTTGAGCCGCTTGCAGTTGCCGGCAGACAAGACCCTTGCCGAACTGTCGGGTGGCTGGCGTCGTCGCGTCCTGCTGGCTCAGGCACTGGTGTCCGAACCTGATTTGCTGTTGCTCGACGAGCCGACCAACCACCTGGATATCGGTGCGATCGCCTGGCTTGAAGAAGCGCTGAAGGATTTCCAGGGCGCCGTGCTGTTCATCACGCACGACCGCTCCTTCCTGCAAAACCTTGCGACCCGCATCCTCGAGCTGGACCGTGGCGGCCTGATCGACTGGAACGGCGACTACGCCAGTTTCCTCGTGCATAAAGAGGCCGCGCTCGCGGCCGAAGAAACCGCCAACGCGCTGTTCGACAAGCGACTTGCCCAGGAAGAGGTGTGGATTCGTCAGGGCATCAAGGCCCGACGCACGCGTAACGAAGGACGCGTGCGCGCGCTCAAGGCGCTGCGTGTCGAGCGCAGCGAGCGTCGTGAGCGTACCGGCAAGGCCAACATTCAGCTGGAAACGGCGGAAAAGTCCGGCAAGCAAGTGATGGTGATGGAGAACGTGAGCTTCGCCCATCCCGACGGTCCGTTCCTGGTCAAGGATTTCTCCATGGTCTTGCAGCGCGGCGATCGCATAGGCCTGCTGGGTGCCAACGGAACCGGCAAGACCACGCTGCTGAAGTTGATGCTGGGCGGTTTGCAGCCGACCAGCGGTAAAGTGGAAGAGGGGACGAAGATCGATGTCGCCTATTTCGACCAGCTTCGCCACCAATTGGACCTGGAAAAGACCGTCATCGACAACGTCGCCGAAGGTCGCGACTTCATCGAGATCGACGGCCAGAGTCGCCACATCTTGAGTTATCTGGGTGATTTCCTGTTCAGCCCTCAGCGTGCCCGTACGCCCGTCAAGGCGCTGTCCGGTGGTGAGCGCGCCCGTTTGCTGCTGGCCAGGCTTTTCAGCAAGCCGGCCAACCTGCTGGTTCTCGACGAACCAACCAACGACCTCGACGTCGAAACCCTGGAGCTGCTTGAGGAAGTCCTGCTGACCTTCAGCGGCACCGTGCTGATGGTCAGCCACGACCGGGCATTCCTCGACAACGTGGTCACCAGCACCCTGGTGTTCGAGGGTGAGGGCAAGGTTCGCGAGTATGTCGGTGGTTATCAGGACTGGCTGCGTCAGGGCGGGTCGCCGCGCCTGCTGGGCGTGACGGAAAGCAAGTCCGGCAAGGCCGACCTTAACTCCGCGATCGTCAAGGCCGAGCCGGCCCCGGTCGCTCCGGTCGTCGAGGCTCCGGCGGCGAAGAAAAAACTCAGCTACAAGTTGCAGCGCGAGCTGGAGGCGTTGCCGGGGCAGATCGACGACATGGAACAGCAGATCGCTGTCATTGAAGCGCAGATGGCAGATGCCGGGTTCTACCTGCGCCCGTCGACCGAGACTGCGGCGGTGATCGCTCAACTGGCGCAGTTGCAGGCCGAACTCGACGTGATGGTCGAGCGCTGGGCCGAGCTGGATGCCTGATTGATCCTGGCTCGGCATTCACTGTAGGAGCGAGCATGCTCGCGATGTCGTAGACAGCGCCGCTGGATGTCTGACACTCAGCGGCGTTCTTGCATCCATCGCGAGCCTGCTCGCTGCTCCTACAGTAGTCGTGATGTGTTGTCAGGATTTGCTTTGCAGACGCACAGCCAGCACGTCGCACGGTGCGCCGTGCAGTACGTCGTTGGCAGTTGAACCCAGAAGCAATGCCAGGCCATGCCGGCCATGACTGCCCACCACGATCATGTCGCATTCTTGCTCTTTGGCCAGGTGGTGGATCTCCTGGCGTGGCTGGCCGTAAGTCAGGTGGCTGTATTCCTTGGAGAGCTCAGGGTATTTCACGATCAGCCGCTCCAGGCGTTCCTTGGCCTGATCGAACTGCTGTTGTTGCAGTTGTGACAGGTCCATCGGTACATCACCGCCAAAGGCCATGGCCATTGGCTCGACAATGTGCACCAGGGACAATTTCGCCCCGTTGTTGACCGCCAGCTCGCGGGCACGGTGGATGACAGGGTCGCACTCTTCGGTTAGATCTACAGCGACCAGAATATGGTTGTAGGGCATGAGGTGCTCCTCCTGAGGAACGCAATATTGGTAAGTATGGCTGGTTTCAAGCGCATTGGATTCAAAGTGACTCAATGCGCTCATTCAGAATCGGGAGTACAGATATGACGGTCTGGATAGCGGTGTCAATCCTGCTGGTGGTGCTCAGCCCCCTGGCATGGTTGCGACCGTCCCGCCACCAGAGTGGTCGCATGGCGTTGCGGATGGAGGCGCGGCGCATCGGGCTGGCCATGCAACTGGCACCTCAGGAGTGGCCACACTGGCTCGGCCAGGAGCCTCCAAACCCTTGTGCGCAGTACTACCGGCCACGGCGCGGCACGCAGCCTGCCTGTTGGAGCTACTGGCAAAAAACGCCGGGTCAGTGGGTGAACCAGTGGCAGGAAGCCTGCGAGGATCGGACGTTGCTCGATCATTTCGAAAAGTTGCCGAGCAATGTCTATAGGGTCGAGGCCGACAAGCAAATGATCGCCTTGTATTGGGGCGAGAAGGGCGAGGCCGAGGTATTGCAGCACATCGATGCCACACTCAAGGCGCTCGCCTGAAACCGATCCCCTGTAGGAGCGAGCATGCTCGCTCCTACAGAAGGGGGCAGAAATAAAAAAGCCCGACAACATCATCGGGCGGGATGGCCAGGCAGGCCGGTAAATTTGTTGCAGTCCCATCTTGCGCCAGGCATTCGCCAAAAGCGCTGAAATTTTCCCCAAGGTCTCGCCAGCGTAGCTTGTTCAGCACGGGCTGCAGCGAATTAGGGCGACTTTTCTAATGATTGATCCTATGAATGGCTCCACATGCACCCGCGTGTTGCAGGTCTTCGTGTTACGGAAGTGACCGGAAAGTCGAGTTTCAACCCGCATTTTGGGCGATTGACAATTGTCGGAAATTCCGTGAAGGTGGCGTACCCAAATCAAACGGGCGTATGAATTGAGCGTTTGTATTTAAAACCGCTCCTACAGAATCCCGACTATCGCGTTGGCGGGTGTGCCGGGTGGATTGGCGTAGCATTGACGATTGACGTCCTGCCCAGCCGTTCGCCTGCGTCCGACGTGTACTGTTCAGCTTCCATATCGTGGAGATCAGTTGATGATTTACGAAGGTAAAGCCATCACGGTTAAGGCTCTTGAAAGTGGCATCGTCGAACTGAAGTTCGACCTCAAGGGTGAGACGGGCAGCCGCCACGCGGACGCACGCTGGTGGGTTGTGTCGGCTCGGGTGATCTGGAAGTGCTGATCC
>NZ_JBNNVQ010000036.1:48114-54446 GCF_050280625.1 Pseudomonas sp. NPDC089569 | reverse complement strand
CAGCGATGCACTGCTGTCGCTGGAGCGCGACAAGGTCGAGGCGACGGCGCTGCTTTCCAAGGGTGGCGACTGGCTGAGCATGGAGAAAATCAGCGCGAAGAAGAAAACCTGCTGGACCGCTGCAAGGCTGTCGGCGAGCGTCTGGTGACTGGCCTGAAGGCTATCCAGGCCAAGTACCCGGTGATCGGTGAAGTCCGTGCCCTGGGCGCGATGATCGCGGTCGAACTGTTCGAAAACGGCGACAGCCACAAGCCGAACCCGACTGCCGTGGCAGCGGTGGTAGCCAAGGCTCGCGAAAAAGGTCTGATCCTGCTGTCCTGCGGCACCTACGGCAACGTTCTGCGCGTACTGGTTCCGCTGACCTCGCCTGATGAGCAACTGGACAAAGGTCTGGCGATCATCGAAGAGTGCTTCGCCGAGATCTGATCACTCAGTGTGACCTGATCGACAAAAAACCCGCTTCGGCGGGTTTTTTTATGCCACCTGAAATATAACCGGTGTATTAGCGCTGTATCGAACAGCCGGCATTCGCTAAGGTTCAGGCATTGCCAGGGAGAGCCGTATGACAGTCGTCAATTTACCCGCCGTTCCAAGAGTGCTGATTGCCGAGGCCGACCCCTGGTCACGCGATCTGCTCAAGGAAGTCTTGTTGAATGTTCGTTGCGATGCGCGCCTGGACCTGTGTGCCGATGGGCAGCAGGCCCTTGAGCTGCTGGCCGCCCATCCTTACGATCTGGTGATCGCCGATTGGGAGTTGCCCGGCGTCGATGGCCTGAATGTGCTGCGCAGTGTCCGTCAGCGCAAACGCAATCCGCCGCTGCCCTTCATTCTGATGAGCAGCCGCAACGACAGCGCCAGCGTGCGCGAGGCGTTGCCGCTGGCACCTGCGGCCTACCTGACCAAGCCCCTGAACATGGAAAGCCTGACGCAGCGCTTGCAGGGCTTGCTGCTGCATGCCGGTGAGGAGGTCCTGTGCGAGGTGCCGTCGCTGGCGCCGGGCATGACCTTGTCGGTGTACCTGGAGCGTCGTCGCGAGCAATCCGAAGGCGCACCGCTGATGACCGACGTGCAGTTGGCGGTCAATCGCAGCCTCAATCCCAATGGCCTGGATCTGACGAAGCTGGAAGATGAGATCCGCAACGACCCGCAAGTCACCGCCGTGCTGATCGCGGCCGCCAACAGTGCAGCCCATCATAACGGCGCGGCGGTGCAGACCCTGTCCCAGGCGCTGCATCGGTTGGGTACAGGGCAAAGCATGAACCTGATTCTGGGGCTGGCGCTCAAACGCAGCGCCAAACTAAGTGATCCCTACCTGGCGGACTATGCCGAGCGTTATTGGGCGTTGTCGCTGCATACCGCCGAATACGCGCGGACACTGGCGCGCTTGCTGGAACTGGATCAGGAGCTTTGCTATTGCGCCGGGATGCTGCATCGCCTCGGTGATCTTGCGTTACTGCGTTGCCTGCAGGAATGGAAACAGGCCGGTGGCGAGCTGGACGAGTGGGAGGAGGTCGGTGACGCACTCGTCGATTTCAGTGCGGCCTATGGTTCGGCACTGCGCACCCGCTGGCGCTTGCCGCTGGAGTTGCGCCAACTGATCGCTGCGACTTATCAGCTCGGCGGCGGGGTTTATTCCCGCGAAGCGCTGGCCATGAACATGGCAGCGCAGTTGGCGCGCTTGAACGAGCATGACGACGTCGAGGCGCTGGCCGCGAGCCGAACGGCGCGGCTGCTCAAGATCGGCTTGCCGGAACTGATGCGCATGCGCAAGTAACGACACCCTTTACTGTAGGAGCGAGCACGCTCGCGATGGGCGTCAACGATAATGCTGGCAACCTGACACCCAGCGGTGTTCTGTCGTCCATCGCGAGCGTGCTCGCTCCTACAGGGAGTCGGGTTGTCAGCCTGAGACAATCCGGTTCTTGCCAGCGCGCTTGGCCCGATACATCGCCGCGTCCGCGCGGGCGAACAGGTGTTCCACGTTTTCATCCTGGTCTGTGAGGGTGGTCAGCCCCTGGCTGACGGTGATGCCGAATGCCTGGCCGTCATGCTCGAAGCTCAAGCGCTGGATCTCCCGTTGCAGGCGTTCGGCCACTTGCAGGGCCATGTCTGGCGTGCAGCCGGGGAACACCGCCGCGAACTCCTCACCACCAATGCGCCCGAACAGGTCGCCGCGGCGCAAGGCTGCGCGGCCGCTGTCGGCGATGCGCTGCAGCACGTTGTCGCCTTCCTGGTGGCCATAGGTGTCGTTGATCACTTTGAAGTCATCGATGTCCAGCATCAGGAAGGACAACGGCGTGCCCTCTTGCCGCGCCAGTTCGAACGCCTGGTTCGCACCTTCGAAGAAGTGCCGGCGATTACTGCTCTGGGTCAGGGCATCGATGGTCGCCAGGCGTTGCAGCTCGATCTCCATCAATTTTTTGTCGGTGATGTCTTCGGCGATGCCGACAATGATCACCGGTTGCCCCGGCTCGGCCTGGCGATTGATGAAACACTTGTCGCTGAGCCAGCGCACCTGGCCGTCGGCATCGATGATCCGGTATTCGCGGTCCTCGACGGCGCCTTTGTCCAGGACGTCCTCCAGGCTGCGTTGGGCGTATTCCTGATCGTCGGGGTAAATGCTGTCGAGCCACTGGTTGTAGTCCACCAGCAACCGGTCGGCGCAGCGACCGAAAATCCGTTCATAGGCGGGGCTTACGTACAGCACCTGACGGGTTTCCCAGTCGAATGCCCACAGTACCGCGTTGACGCTCACCAGCAGCGTGCTGAACAGCTGTTCGCGCTCACTCAGGCGCGCCACTTCGCCTTGAGCGTGCATCAGCGCCAGCAGGGTTTGCGCGGCCTCGGGCCATGGCGCCGCAGAGGTTTCTTTCAGGTTTTTGTTGATCATCGGCACAAATCTCGAAGGGCGTGCGCCGCTTGAATATCAAAAAACGGCCACAACGAAGCCCGCCAGGGTGGCGAAGTGTCTTTGAGAGGCGGGATTTGCAGCGAAGTTCCGAAAGGTGCGCCCCCTGCAAGGGCGCACCGATCAACGGCATCAGGCAGCGGTGGGGCGCAGGGAGTAGGTCTTCAACTGATCGGCAAAGTCGCGCAGGGACTGAATCCCGCTGGCTTCGGCTTCGTGAACCCAATCCTTGATGGCGGCCAGCATGTCGTGGCCATTTGAGCTGGTCTTGACCCAGATCTGCTGCAAGGCCAGGCGTTTTTCGTAAATTACCTTCAGTGCCTGGCTGTGTTCGAGCATGTTCTGGATGCGCACATGATGTTTTTCATCCAGCAGGCTGGTTTCCCGCGAGAGCAGGCGTTTGGCACGGCGGAATTGATAACGGACCGAGTGATCGACCTTTTCCAGCTCCTGCTTGACCAGCGGCCCGATCACCAATTTGCGGTACTGGGCCATGATCTGGAAGCGGTTATTGAGGATCGCCATGGCGGTGTCCATATCCAGATTGCCCTTGCCTTTGACACGGTGGGCAATCGGAGCGACGCGCTGAACCTTGGCCAGGCGCAGGAAACAGAACACTTTGATCCAGGCCCAGCCCAGATCGAATTCCCACTTCTTCACCGACAGTTTTGCCGAGTTAGGGTAAGTGTGATGGTTGTTATGCAGTTCCTCACCGCCGATCAGGATGCCCCAAGGCACCAGATTGGTCGCCGCGTCGCGGCACTCGAAGTTGCGGTAGCCGACGGCGTGCCCCAGGCCATTGACCACGCCGGCGGCCCAGACCGGGATCCACATCATCTGGACGGCCCAGATGGTGATGCCGATGGTACCGAACAGCAGCAGGTCGATGACGGCCATGATCGCCACGCCAAGCAACCGGTAGCGGGTATAGAGGTTGCGCTCGATCCAGTCTTCTGGACAGTTCTTGCCGTAGATGCGCAGGGTTTCCGGGTTCTGCGCCTCGGCGCGATACAACTCGGCACCTTTGCGCAGAACCGTGGACAAGCCCTTGATGACCGGGCTGTGCGGGTCGTCTTCGGTTTCGCATTTGGCGTGATGCTTGCGGTGGATGGCCGTCCACTCGCGGGTGTTCTGCGCCGTGGTCAGCCACAACCAGAAGCGAAAGAAATGTTTCAGGCCAGCATTGAGCTCCAGCGAGCGATGGGCCGAGTAGCGGTGCAGATAGACCGTAACGGCGACAATCGTCACGTGGGTCATCAGCAGGGTGACCGCCACCAGCGACCAGGGCGACAAGCCGAGAAAACCTTCGTACCACATAGGCTATGGGGCCCTCGATATAGAAAAAACAGCCGTTGCATTATCACCAAGCACACAGAGAAAACCAGTCGGCCTTTCAGATAAGAGTGGCCGGGCGTGTCTTTAACTTATAATCCCGACATTTTTGTAAGGACATGGACAGTCTTATGCCTGCCACCTATCGCGACGCATTGCGCGTATCACTGCTTTACCTGTTGTTTTGTGTGGTCTGGTTGCAGTTCAGTGGCTATTTATTGAACAGTTTCTTCGATAGCTCGGTCGAGCGATCGAGATGGCAACTGATCAACGGTTACGTCTTGGGGGCGCTCAGTGCCGGGCTGATCTTCGTTGCACGGGCGCGATTGCTGCGTTGCCTGGGCATCGGTGCACAGTTGAGTGAGCACAGCAAGGATCGTGAGCGTTTGCGCCAGGCCGCCGCCGTATTCGACTGCACGCGTGAAGGGGTGCTGGTAACCGACTGCAGCGGGTTGATCGTGCATGTGAACCGGGCGTTCATGGACATCACCGGCTATCGCAGTGATGAAGTGTTGGGCCAGCGGCCCAGCCTGTTCAAATCCGGCCGGCACCCGGCCGATTTCTATCAGGCAATGTTCGCCACCCTTGATGTCGCCGGTGAATGGAGCGGGGAAATCTGGAACCGTCGCAAGAGCGGCGAAATCTATCCGCAATGGCAAACCATCCGCGTTATCCATGATGACCTGGGGCGGCGCAGCCATTTTGTCGCGGTGTTTTCCGATATCAGCGCGATCAAAAACTCCGAACACGAGTTGATGCACCTGGCGCACCACGATCCGCTGACCGATCTGCCCAATCGTTTGCTGTTCACCGACCGCACCGAGCAGGCACTGGCTTCGGCGCAGATACACAAACGCGGCTGCGCGTTGCTGATGGTCGATCTGGATCACTTCAAGCTGATCAACGACAGCCTTGGCCACACCATCGGCGACCAGTTGCTCAAGGCGGTCGCCGAGCGCCTTCACGCCATGTTCGACCCTGGCATTACGCTTGCGCGCCTGGGAGGCGATGAGTTCGCGGTGCTTGCCGAGAGCTGCCCGCATCTGGTCCAGGCTGCGGCGCTGGCCCAGCGCATCATCGATGGGCTCAAGGAGCCATTCCTGATCGAGGGGCACCAGTTGGTCATCAACACCAGCATTGGCATCAGCCTGTTTCCCAGCGATGCCTTGAGTGCCGAACAATTGCTGCGCAACGCCGACTCGGCACTGTTCAAGGCCAAGAGCGTCGGCCGCAATGGCTACGCGCTCTACACCGAAGAGCTGACCGCCCATGCGCAGCAGCGAGTCGAGACGTCTTTCGAATTGCGCCGAGCGTTGGATCAGGAGCAGCTGCGGGTTTATTACCAGCCGGTTCATGACCTCAAGACCGGTCGCCTGGTCGGTGTCGAAGCACTGGTGCGCTGGGAGCACCCTCAGCGCGGACTGGTCTCGCCGGCCGAGTTCATTCCGGTGGCCGAACGAACCGGTTTGATTGCCGAAATCGACGCCTGGGTGATGCAGCAGGCCTGTCGGCAAATGTGCCAATGGCAGCAGGCCGGTGTGATGCTGTCGTTCGTCGCGGTGAATGTGTCCTCGCGCCTGTTCGCCCGTCGAGAGCTCTATCGGCAGGTGGCGCAGGTGCTGCGCGAAACCGGACTGGACCCGGCCTGCCTGGAACTGGAAGTCACCGAGAGCGCGGTGATGGAGGACCCTGAGGTCGCGCTGGAGCAAATGCACCGTCTGCGTGAATTAGGGGTGCGACTGGCCATCGACGACTTCGGTACGGGCTATTCATCGTTGCTGCGGCTCAAGCGTTTGCCTGTGCAGAAACTCAAGATCGATCAGGGTTTTGTCGCCGGCCTGCCGGGGGATGAGGACGACGCGGCCATTGTGCGGGTGATCATCGCGCTGGCGCAGAGCATGGGAATGCAAGTGCATGCCGAAGGGATCGAGCAGGTCGAGCAAGCCGTGTTCCTGCTTGAGCAAGGCAGCCATCTGGGTCAGGGCTACTGGTTCGGCCGACCAGTCCCGGCCACACAACTGAATTGGCTGCACACGCCGATCATCAAATGTACACCCCCCCCTGTAGGAGCGAGGCTCGCCCGCGAAGAACG
>NZ_JBNNVQ010000036.1:0-48014 GCF_050280625.1 Pseudomonas sp. NPDC089569 | reverse complement strand
ATAACGCGATGTGCCAGGACGGACGTTTTCGTTTGTAGGAGCGAGGCTCGCCCGCGAAGAACGATAACGCGGTGTACCAGGACAGACGTTTTCGCTTGTAGGAGCGAGGCTCGCCCGCGAAGAACGATAACGCGATGTGCCAGGACAGACGTTTTCGTTTGTAGGAGCGAGGCTCGCCCGCGAAGAACGATAACGCGATGTGCCAGGACGGACGTTTTCGTTTGTAGGAGCGAGGCTCGCCCGCGAAGAACGATAACGCGGTGTACCAGGACAGACGTTTTCGCGAGCAGGCTCGCTCCTACAGGGAGATGTGTTTTGCCAAATAATTCATTCTGGTTATATAAAAATTCTTAAATAGTCTTTTTAAGAATATCTGCGTCTCTCTACTATGGGTCCCAAGCCGCAAGCAGTACAGCCACTGCCAGGCACCCCCACAGTCGAAGGAGCAGCACCCATGAGCGCATCCCTGCGTAGCGTTGACGGCCAGGACGAAGCAACCATTCTGCGGGAAATCCAGAGCGCCCTGCGCGATCTGCGGTTTGGCGCCGTGGAGATCACCGTGCACAACGCACAGGTGGTGCAGATCGAACGCAAAGAAAAATTCCGCTTGCAGAACCCGGGCAACAAACCGGCCTGAGGATAACGAGCCTTGCGTAGGCGCTGCCGAAGGCTGCGATCTTTGAACAGGCCCCGCGATTCCAGAAATCCATAAAAAAGCCAACACACCAAAAGAATTCCAGGAGCTTTCACCATGTCGTCGATTCGCCACTTCGCTTTGGCCGCCCTGGCCAGCGCCCTGTTCGCCGGTTCTGCAGTCGCCAAGGATTACGAACTGCTCAATGTGTCGTATGACCCGACCCGTGAGCTGTACCAGGACTACAACGCCGAATTCACCAAGTTCTGGCAGAAGGAACACGCCGGCGACACGGTGAAAATCCAGCAATCCCATGGCGGCTCCGGCAAGCAGGGCCGGGCGGTGATCGATGGCCTGCGTGCCGATGTGGTGACCCTGGCACTGGCCGGTGACATCGATGAAATCGCCAAGCTCGGCAAGACCCTGCCGGCGGATTGGCAGAAGCGCCTGCCCGAAGCCAGCACGCCTTACACCTCGACCATCGTGTTCCTGGTGCGCAAGGGCAATCCGAAGGGCATCAAGGACTGGGGCGACCTGGTGAAGAACGATGTGTCGGTCATCACGCCTAACCCGAAAACCTCCGGCGGTGCGCGCTGGAACTTCCTCGCGGCGTGGGCCTACGGCCTCAAGGCCAACGGCGGTGACGAAGCCAAGGCCAAGGAATACGTGCAAACGCTGTTCAAGCATGTGCCGGTACTGGACACCGGTGCTCGCGGCTCGACCATCACCTTCGTCAACAACGGTCAGGGTGACGTGTTGCTGGCCTGGGAAAACGAAGCCTTCCTGGCGTTGAAAGAAGAGGGCGGCGCCGACAAGTTCGACATCGTCGTGCCTTCACTGTCCATTCTCGCCGAACCGCCGGTGGCGGTGGTCGACAAGAATGCCGAGAAGAAGGGCAATGCCGAGATCGCCGAAGCGTACCTCAAGCACCTGTACAGCCCGGCGGGCCAGGAAATCGCGGCGAAAAACTTCTATCGTCCACGTGACAAGGACGTCGCCGCCAAATACGCCCAGCAGTTCCCGAAACTGGAACTGGTGAGCATCGACAAGGACTTCGGCGGGTGGAAAACCGCACAGCCGAAATTCTTCAACGACGGTGGCGTGTTCGACCAGATCTACCAGGCGCAGTAAAAAATACTGTAGGAGCGAGCACGCTCGCGATGGACGCCAACGATAACGCGGGAAACCTGATTCCCCGCGGTGTCGTTGGGTTTCTCGCGAGCGTGCTCGCTCCTACAGTCGTAACTATCTGTTAACCAAGGACTTTTATGTCGCGTCGTATCTCCCCCGTCATACCCGGCTTCGGGCTGACGCTGGGCTACACCTTGGTGTACCTCAGCCTGATTGTGCTCATACCGCTGGCAGCCATGTTCGTGCATGCCGCTCAACTCACCTGGGATCAGTTCTGGGCAATCATCTCGGCGCCAAGGGTGCTGGCGGCATTGAAGCTGAGCTTCGGCACTGCGCTATACGCCGCAGTCATCAACGGCATCATCGGCACGCTACTGGCCTGGGTATTGGTGCGCTATACCTTCCCTGGACGCAAAGTCATCGATGCAATGATCGACTTGCCCTTCGCGTTGCCCACCGCCGTGGCCGGTATTGCACTGACCGCGCTGTACACCCCCACGGGCCTGGTGGGGCAGTTTGCGGCGGATCTGGGTTTCAAGATCGCCTATACCCCTTTGGGGATCACCCTTGCCCTCACTTTTGTGACACTTCCATTCGTAGTACGTACCGTACAGCCAGTATTGGCCGATATACCCCGGGAGGTGGAAGAAGCCGCAGCGTGCCTGGGTGCCAAACCCTTGCAGATTTTCCGCCATATCCTGGTACCGGCCCTGTTGCCCGCCTGGCTGACCGGTTTCGCCCTGGCCTTTGCCCGTGGGGTTGGTGAGTACGGTTCGGTGATTTTCATCGCCGGCAACATGCCGATGAAAACCGAGATCCTGCCGTTGCTGATCATGGTCAAGCTCGACCAGTACGATTACACCGGCGCTACCTCCATTGGTGTACTGATGCTGGTGGTTTCCTTCATCCTGTTGCTGCTGATCAACCTGCTGCAGCGGCGCATCGAAACCCCATAGGGAGGAGTGCGACATGTCCCAATCGTCTATTGCCGCCGCTTCCTCGAACGCGGCCCGTCGCGGCAGCGCAGTGTCGCGGCGCATCCTGATTGGCCTTGGCTGGCTGATTTTTGCGCTGTTCTTGTTATTGCCGTTGTTCATCGTCGTGTCCCAGGGCCTGAAACTCGGCCTTGGCGCATTCTTCACCGCGATCTTCGAACCGGATGCACTGTCGGCCCTGAAGCTCACGGTGATTGCCGTGCTGGTCTCGGTGCCGTTGAACCTGGTGTTCGGTGTCAGTGCCGCCTGGTGCGTGAGCAAGTACACGTTCCGTGGCAAGAGCATGCTGGTGACCCTGATCGACCTGCCGTTCTCGGTGTCGCCGGTCATTGCAGGTCTGGTCTATGTGCTGATGTTCGGTGCCCAGGGCGTATTCGGTCCCTGGTTGCAGGATCACGACATTCAGATCGTCTTCGCCTTGCCGGGCATCGTGCTGGCGACGATTTTTGTCACCGTCCCTTTTGTGGCGCGCGAGCTGATCCCGCTGATGCAGGAGCAGGGCACCCAGGAAGAAGAAGCTGCACGCCTGCTCGGCGCCAATGGCTGGCAGATGTTCTGGCACGTGACTGTGCCGAACATCAAATGGGGCCTGATCTACGGCGTGGTGTTGTGCACCGCGCGGGCCATGGGTGAGTTCGGTGCGGTGTCGGTGGTTTCCGGGCACATTCGCGGGGTGACCAACACCCTGCCGCTGCACGTCGAGATCCTCTACAACGAATACAACCACGTGGCCGCGTTCGCCGTGGCGAGCCTGTTGCTGATCCTGGCGCTCTTCATCCTGCTGCTCAAGCAGTGGAGCGAAAACCGTATCAACCGCCTGCGCGCCAGCGCCGCGGAGGAATAATTCATGTCGATCGAAGTGCAAAACGTCAGCAAGAACTTCAACGCATTCAAGGCGCTGAACAACATCAGCCTGGACATTCACAGCGGCGAGCTGGTGGCGTTGCTGGGGCCGTCCGGCTGCGGCAAGACCACGTTGTTGCGGATCATCGCCGGCCTGGAAACCCCGGATCAGGGCAATATCGTCTTCCACGGCGAAGACGTTTCCGGGCACGACGTGCGTGATCGCAATGTCGGTTTCGTGTTCCAGCACTACGCGTTGTTCCGCCACATGACGGTGTTCGACAACGTCGCCTTCGGCCTGCGCATGAAGCCGAAAAACCAGCGCCCGAGCGAAAGCCAGATCGCGACCAAGGTGCATGAGCTATTGAACATGGTGCAGCTGGACTGGTTGTCGGATCGCTACCCGGAACAACTCTCCGGCGGTCAGCGCCAGCGTATCGCCCTGGCACGAGCCCTGGCGGTGGAACCGAAGGTCCTGCTGCTCGACGAACCGTTCGGCGCCCTCGATGCCAAGGTCCGCAAGGAACTGCGCCGCTGGCTGGCGCGCCTGCACGAGGACATCAACCTGACGTCGGTGTTCGTGACCCACGACCAGGAAGAAGCGATGGAAGTCGCCGACCGTATCGTGGTGATGAACAAGGGCGTGATCGAACAGATCGGCGCACCGGGCGACGTCTACGAAAACCCGGCCAGCGATTTCGTCTATCACTTCCTCGGTGACTCGAACCGGCTGCATCTGGGCGAAGACCGGCACGTGCTGTTCCGACCGCACGAAGTGTCGCTGTCACGGCATGAGCTGCAAGACCATCACGCGGCTGAAGTGCGGGATATCCGGCCGCTGGGCGCGACCACCCGGGTGACGCTCAAGGTTGAAGGGCAGAGCGATCTGATCGAGGCCGAAGTGGTGAAGGATCACGACAGCCTGATCGGCCTGGCCAAGGGCGAAACCTTGTTCTTCAAGCCCAAGGTCTGGCAGAAAGTCGCCAACCTTTAAGATCAAAAGCATCGCGAGCAGGCTCGCTCCCACAGGTATTGGGGATCTGTAGGAGCGAGGCTCGCCCGCGAACGCGATCTAAACAGCAGCGCGATGCGGATTGACCCGCACACCACCCGCCCGCGCCTCGATCTGCTCTTTCAGGTCATGCCGCATCCCCAGCATGAATGCCAGCTCGGCCACCACAAACAGCGGCCCGACAATCAATCCCGAGACATCGTCGACAAACGCCGGTTTGCGCCCTTCGTAGTGATGCCCGACAAACTGAATCGCCCAGCCTCCCACAAACATCCCCAGGCCGCTTGCCAGCCAGACCAGCGTGCTTTGCTGAGCCAGTACCTGACCGGCCCAGACACACAGTCCCAGCAGCACTGTCATCAACACACCGAGGCGTAGCTCAAGGCGCAGGTAGAACCACGCCGAAGCCAGCGATGCCAGCACCGCCGGCGAAAGCCAGCCCCCGCCCCATTGCGGACGTGACAACAGCACGGCGACTGCGACCACAATCAGCGGGATGCCGACAAAGTGGCTGGCAATGTTGCGCGGATCGCGGTGGTAGGCGGCGTATTGGCTGAGATAATCGACGAGGCTTTTTTTCATTGTTGTTCCTCCTGTAGGGTGACTGATCATGCCTCGGGGCCATTTTCCGCTCTGTCAGCCAGGCGACAATCTCTAGGAGTTTTCATGGATATGCAGGTCTGTCGTGCGCGCCTGATGCGCGGCCAGTGGTTCAGCCATCTGCCTGTGTCCCTTCAGGATAGCCTGCTGGCTGCGGCACGGGTGCGGCACTTGGCTGCGGGGCAGCGCCTGTTCCAGCGCGGCGATCGACCCTGCGGCCTGTACGCGGTACTCGAGGGCGCGGTGCGCATCGGCGCCGTGAATGAACAGGGCAAGGAGGCGTTGCTCAGCCTGGTCGAGGCGCCGCACTGGTTCGGTGAAATCTGCCTGTTCGATGGCCAGCCACGCACCCACGACGCTTTTGCCATGGGGCCGTGCACGCTGTTGCACATCCCGCACGCCACGCTGATCGCATTGCTGGACGAACATCCGGTGTACTGGCGGCAACTGGCGTTGCTGATGAGCCAGAAACTGCGCCTGACCTTCATCAATCTCGAACAGTTGAGCCTGATGCCGGCCCCGGTTCGCCTGGCGCATCGCCTGCTGATGATCGCCGAAGGCTATGGCGAAATCGACGAGCCACGGCGCATCCTGCAACTGCCGCAGGAACAGTTGGCATCGCTGCTGTCACTCTCGCGCCAGACCACCAACCAGATCCTCAAGGATTTGCAGGGGCAGGGGATTATCGGACTGAGTTACGGCGAGATCGAAATTCTCGACCCTGTGCGGTTGCGGGCATTGGCCACGATCTGACACTGCTGCAAATCCAGCATTGATATTGCCTGACCTGACGCCATCGCGGGCAAGCCTGCTCCCACAAGGTTTTTCTGTGTTGCATAGATAGCATTCACACCAGAGATCCCTGTGGGAGCTGGCTTGCCAGCGATGGCGTCAACCCAGACGTCCCACATGTCGGATCAATCAGCGCAACCCGTCGCGAAACTGCCCCGGCGTCATCCCGGTCCAGCGCTTGAAGGCGCGACTGAAGCTGCTGGTGTCGGCAAACCCCAGCAAATAACTGATCTCGCTCAGCGAAACCTGCGGGTCGCGCAGGTGCAGGAGTGCCAGGTTCTCGCGGCTCTCATTGAGCAGCGTATCGAACCGGCAACCCTCGTCCGCCAGGTGCCGTTGCAGGCTGCGCAGGCTCAGGTGCAAAGCCTTGGCGATGTGTTCGGCACTGGGCTCGCCTTCCGGCAATTGCTCCTCGATGGCATCACGAACCTTGCGCTCCCACGTCAGCGGCTTGAGTTGCGCCAGGGTGCGCTTGAGCACGGTTTCGTTGTGCTCGGCCAATTCCGGGTTGGCGTCGTCCAGGTGGCTGTCGAAATCGCTGAGCGCGAACTCCAGCCGGTCTTCGTCGGTATCGAAATGCACCGGTGAACGAAACACCTTGTGCCATTGGTGCGGGTCTTCGGGCTCCGGGCGCCGCAGGTACACCGCCAATGGCGCGTAATCGCGGCCCAGGCGGTTGCGGCAGGTGCGAACGTAAATCGCGGTGAAAGCATCGATGGCTTCGTAAGCCGGGGCGGGATTGCCTGGCGGGATCTTCAGGCGAAAGCGGTAGCAGTCTTCGGTGCGGATCAGTTCCAGTTCCAGGGCATCGCTGACCACAGGGTGATAACGCACGATACGTTCGAAGACTTCACGCAGGCTGCCGCTGGCCACCAGGGCATAACCGAGGGCGTGAAACGTGGTCGGGCTGACGAAGCGCGAAACGCGCAGGCCAATCGCCGGATCGCCGCTGACCTGCACCGCCAGTTCCCACAGGCGCGTGGTGCCGGACAACGGGTAACGGGCGTTGGGGTCGTCCATCAAGTGCGGATCGAGCCCGGCTTGCTGGCACAGTGCCGTGCTGTCGAGGCCCAAGGCATCGAGCTGCTTGCGCAAGGCGCGGGTCCAACTGGCGAGGGACGTGGGTTCAGTCATGCTGATTGGCGCTTCCGGTCAACAGGTTGGCGTTCACGGCTACCGCTACGACAGGTTGCAACAGGCAGGATGCGAACATCAATAACCAGAGGATGGAAGCATGCACGGTACTTCTGCAAGTCCCCAGCGACTGAATGCAACTCAGCGATCAGCGCATATTCGTGAAGTGGTATTGGCCAAGGGTGTCGAGTTGCGCGAACGCTACCCGATTCTCAAGCATCAGGATGCGATGAGCGCGGGCATCCTGACCTTCGCGCTGGCCGGGATGGTCGGTTCGGCGGCGCTCTACTTGGCCGGGCACATGGCGTGGTGGGCGTGCCTGCTGCTCAATGCGTTTTTCGCCTCGCTGACCCATGAGCTGGAACACGACCTGATTCACAGCATGTACTTCCGCAAACAGCGGGTGCCGCACAACCTGATGATGGGGCTGGTGTGGCTGGCGCGACCGAGCACGATCAACCCATGGATTCGCCGCAACCTGCACCTCAACCATCACAAGGTGTCGGGCAGCGAGACGGATGTGGAAGAGCGCGCCATCACCAACGGCGAGCCCTGGGGAATCGCCCGGCTGCTGATGGTGGGCGACAACATCATGTCGTCCTTCATCCGCATGCTGCGGGCCAATACCTGGGCCATGAAACTCAGCATCATCAAGCGCACCTTGAAGGCCTACGCGCCGCTGGCCCTGATGCACTGGGGCGCGTGGTACGTATTCCTCGGCTTCCATGGCGCCAATGGCATCGCCCATTTGCTGGGCGCACCGATCGAATGGTCGGCCACGACACTCTCGGTGATGCAAGTCATCGACATCGCCGCGGTGGTCATCATCGGCCCGAACGTGTTGCGCACCTTTTGCCTGCACTTCATCAGCTCGAACATGCACTACTACGGCGATATCGAGCCGGGCAACGTGATGCAGCAATGCCAGGTGTTGAACGCCTGGTGGTTGTGGCCGTTGCAGGCGTTCTGCTTCAACTTCGGCAGCAGCCATGGCATCCATCACTTTGTGGTGAAGGAGCCGTTTTACATCCGCCAGTTGACGGTGCCGGTGGCACACAAGGTGATGCGTGAAATGGGTGTTCGCTTCAACGATTTCGGTACGTTCACCCGTGCGAACCGGTTTGTGCGCAAGGAAGCTGCAAACACGCAGCCTGTGCGCGCCGCTCAGGCTTGAGCCAGAGCTCCCGGAAACTCAAATGCCAAGGACTCGTCATCATTCTGACCCAAAGGGACGCTAAGTTGTGAAGCAAGCCACGGAAGGCTTGGCGATCAATGCGGGGGAGATGTGCTTATGCGTTTTCGGTCTATTAAGGTAAGTAAATATTCCTTTAATGGATAACCGATTTCGCTAATCATTGCCCTTCAGGGTTGTTGAACAATGCTGACAGATTCTGAGTTTCCGGGGCCGTCTCCTTGGCAGGGTGCGGCCCCTTTTTTTGCCTTTGGGAAGCATTGACCTCTGTAGGAGCGAGCATGCTCGCGATGGACGTCAACGATAACGCGAGAAGCCTGACACTCCACGGCGTTCTCAGGTTCATCGCGAGCGTGCTCGCTCCTACAGGGAGCAGTGGCGCGTTTGATATTCTATATTGATCTTAATAAATATCTTCTTATTCCTTAACGAATATAATTCTCCTCCCTATACTCGACCGGGAACTGACACGCCGCAGGAGAGCTTCCCCATGCGCAACGAATCCATTCGCTATCTGATTGTGCCGGGCTGGCAAGGATCGCCAGAGGATCATTGGCAAAGCCACTGGCAGAACAGCCTGCCCAACAGTGCACGGGTGGAGCAGGCCGACTGGTTGACGCCACGTCGAGAAGACTGGGTCGCGGCACTGGCTGAAGCCATTGCTGCCGACAGCACGCCGGTCATCCTGATTGCCCACAGCCTGGGTTGCATCACGGTTGCGCATTGGGCGGCGACGGCGCCCTTGCCGCTTTTGC
Source organism: Pseudomonas sp. NPDC089569 (assembly GCF_050280625.1). Classification (NCBI taxonomy): domain Bacteria; kingdom Pseudomonadati; phylum Pseudomonadota; class Gammaproteobacteria; order Pseudomonadales; family Pseudomonadaceae; genus Pseudomonas; species Pseudomonas sp. NPDC089569. The sequence continues at coordinate 38,926 of NZ_JBNNVQ010000036.1, read as the reverse complement.
GTCAGGTGCGTGGTGCCTTGCTGGTCGCACCGGCCGATGTCGAGCGCCCTGCCTGTGCGCCGGCGCTGCGTAACTTTGCACCGATTCCTGTCGACCTGTTGCCGTTTCCGAGCCAGGTGGTCAGCTCCGACAACGACGCTGCCGTCAGCGCGCCACGGGCGCTGGAGCTGGCACGCAACTGGGGCGCGGAGGCGGGGATTCTGGCGGGCGCCGGGCATATCAACGTGAAGTCCGGTCACCAGCGCTGGGAGCAGGGTTTCGCCTATCTGTATCGCCTGCAAAACCGCATGGAACATCACGCGCTGCTCCGCGCTTGAACCTTTTTTCTCTCTTTTAGAAAACGCCCCCGTCTCCCGGCGGTTTGGGCGGGAGTCTGTCATGAATATTGAATCTTTCGGTCAGCCACTGCTGACCTTTCCCGACGCCGAAAAGAGTCCCCTGAGCATTCGCGCCAAGGCGCTGGTGTTCGTCGATCCGCGTTCGCGGCAATTGCGCCGTGAGCTGGAGCAACTGGCGCCACGCTCGATCTCGGTACTGATTCGTGGTGAGACCGGCACCGGCAAGGAATTGCTGGCGCGGCACATCCATCGTGAAAGTGAACGCGGTGGGCTGTTCGTCTCGGTCAATTGCGCTGCGATCAGCCCGACCTACGCCGACGCCGAATTGTTCGGCTACGCCGCAGGCAGCTACAGCGGTTCGGCCAGCAGCCGTGCCGGCTGGTTCGGTTCGGCCAACGGCGGGACACTGTACCTGGACGAAATCGGTGATTTGCCGTTGCCGATCCAGATCAAACTGCTCGCGGCCCTGGAAAATCACGAAGTGACCCGTGTCGGGGCGCATCAGCCTGGCCCGGTGGATGTGCGTCTGGTCGCGGCCACCAGCATCGACCTGGCCCAGGCTGTCGCCGCCGGCAAGTTCCATGAACGGCTTTATCACTACCTTCGCGAAGGCCAGCTGGAATTGCCGGCATTGCGCGAGCGAGTGGGGGATATCCTGCCGCTGGCGGAATACTTCCTTGGCATTTACAGCCAGCGTCTGGACCTTGTAGTGCCATTGATCAGCGAAGCGGCGCAGCGGGTGCTGGAGTGGCACAGCTGGCCAGGCAATACCCGTGAGCTGGAGAACGTCATTCACTTTGCCCTGTTGGTCAGCACCGGCGACGAGATTTTGCCGGAGCATCTGAATTTGCCCGAGTTCACGCAGCTTGAGCACAAGCTCATGCATATTCTGCGCAACGGAACACCCGCCGAAAAAGCAGCGCTTCAACAACTCCTGTAGGAGCGAGCACGCTCGCGATGGTCGTTAACGATGACGCTGGGTGCCTGCATGCCCGCGGTGCCTGTGCCTCCATCGCGAGCGTGCTCGCTCCTACATGAGCAAAATGGAATATGAAACTGAATAAAGGTTATTTTCCGGGAATAAAAAATCCCGGTATTGTCCGCCTCACGCCAGCGATAGCACTTCACTGGCACTCTCATTTCAAGCCGTCGCCACAAGCGACTGTGATTTTCGATAAGGACACTGCATGAAAAAGGTTCTGTTGTTCACCGCACTGGCGGCTGCCCTGACCGCGGGTCTGGCCCAGGCTGGCGAAAAACTGGTGGTTGCGGCTACCCCGATTCCACACGCTGAAATCCTTGAGCTGATCAAGCCAACCCTGGCCAAAGAAGGCGTTGACCTGGAAATCAAGGTCTTCACCGACTACGTGCAGCCAAACGTGCAAGTCGACCAGAAGCGTCTGGACGCCAACTACTTCCAGACCCTGCCGTACCTCAAGAGCTTCAACGAAGGCAAAGGCACCCACCTGGAAACCGTGATCGGTGTTCACGTTGAACCCTTCGGCGGCTACTCGAAGAAAGTCAAAACCCTGGCCGAGCTGAAAGACGGCGCGACCATCGCCATTCCTAACGAAGGCAGCAACAGCGGCCGTGCCTTGATCCTGCTGCAGAAGGCTGGCCTGATCGAGTTGAAAGACCCGAAAAACGCCCTGGCCACCCCGAAAGACATCGCCAAGAACCCGCACAACTTCAAGTTCAAGGAGCTTGAGTCCGCGATGTTGCCGCGTGTGCTGGATCAGGTCGACCTGGACATGATCAACACTAACTACGCGCTGGAAGCGGGCCTGAACCCGGCCAAAGATGCACTGGTGATCGAAGGCGCGGATTCGCCTTACGTGAACTTCCTGGTAGCGCGTCCGGACAACAAGGACAGCGCCGCCATCCAGAAACTGGCCAAGGCCCTGACCAGCCCGGAAGTCAAAGCCTTCATCGAGAAGAAGTACAGCGGCGCGGTACTGCCAGCGTTCTGATTCGCCAGGTAAACCCCTTCAAGGTTTCCAACGCCGACGGCTGATGCAGCGTCGGCGTTTTTTTTGCGTTTTAGCTGATCGTTCCCACGCTCCGCGTGGGAATGCAGCCCGTGACGCTCCGCGTCACGACGGTGCACGGCTCTGCACTCTGGTGAAGCTGGAACGCAGAGCGTCCCGGGAGGCGTTCCCACGCGGAGCATGGGAACGATCAAATCCAGTTATCGCCATCGCGAGCAGGCTCGCTCCCACAGGCGTCACCCGAACCCTGTGGGAGCGAACCTGCTCGCGATGGCGGTCGTCCAGTCGTTCACTAATCCGGCCAATGCCATGCAGGCTCATCAAGCACTCGTTGCCCGACGATCCCCGTCTGCCCGAGGTTTTTCTCCAGCACGATGCAATTGCACTCAGGGTCTTGCTGCAAGGCGGAAATCAATCGGCGTGCGTGGGAGACGACCCACACCTGGCACTGCTGCGAGGCGCGGATGATCAGCCTGGCCAGCGCTGGCAGCAGGTCGGGATGCAGGCTGGTTTCCGGTTCGTTGAGTACCATCAGTGTCGGCGGTCTGGGGGTCAGCAGGGCCGCCACCAACAGCAGATAGCGCAAGGTGCCATCCGACAGCTCCGCGGATGACAAGGGCCGCAGTAATCCTTCTTGAAAAAACTCGATGGCGAACCGTCCACCGGCCAGTGACGCGATGTTCAGTCGTGCACCGGGAAAGGCGTCACTGATCGCGGCGCGCAGCGCCTCGGGGTCGCCGATTTCGATGATGGTCTGCAAGGCGGCCGCCAGGTCGCGTCCGTCGTGGTGCAGCACCGGGGTGCGGGTGCCGAGTTGCGGTTGGCGCGCGGGCGCGTCGGCGTCGCTGCGAAAGTGGTCATAAAAACGCCAGCGGCGGATGAACTCACGCAGTTCCAGTACCTCCGGCGATGTACGCAGACTGCCGACCTGATCGAACAGGCTGTCGAAGTTCGGCGTGTGCTGTGCCAGCACGTCCCAATTGCGATTGGCGCGGCCGCGAATCATCGGGCCGTCGCGATCCACCAGCAGGCTGGCCGGGCGATAGAACGGCCCGGCCCAGATGCATTCACGCTTGATTTGCGGGTCGAGGCTGAAGCGGGAAGGGATGGGAGCACTGTGCCCGGGCAGCATGAAATGGCCGCTGGACTCGGGCAGGCCGAGGCTGATCGAGTAACCGAAGTCCTCACCGGCAAACCCCAGGCGCAGGCGTTTGGGGCCCTTGCGTACTGCGGATTCGATGGCAACTTCACCTTTTTGCATGCGCCGGCTGATGACTTCCGGCCCGGCCCAGAAGGTTGAATCCAGCCCACCCTCACGGGCCAGCGCATTGACCACACCGCCCTGAGCGGTTTCCGCCAGCAGGCGCAATGCGCGGTAGAGATTGGATTTGCCGCTGCCGTTAGGGCCGGTGATCAGGTTCAAGCGACCCAGCGGGATCACCAGCTTGTTGATCGAGCGGTAATTGGCGACCGCGAGGGTTTTGAGCATGTTGGAAGTCCCGAAGCCTATTGCAGTGGTGTTCAGGCCACCCTGGCCTTCAGTGCCCTGCGCAAGGCCACCAGCAACTTCACGATGTCCTGCGGATCCAGCGGTTGTGGCCCTTTCATGGTTGCCATTTTTCTCTTCCTTGTGAGTGGTCGGCCGGGAGTCTGGCCAAAAGCGGTCCGTCCTTGGAGGAGCAATTCGAAAAAAAGATCCTTCCTACGGCGCAGGGGAACATAGCTGTCTTCCATTGCCACAGTAAACCCGCGAAACGTTTTTCCCGGAAGGACTGGTAGTTCTGTCAGGTGTTGGAAAACCCTTGCTGATGCAAGCTGGGGTCTTTACGCAGAGGCTGTCGTGATGAATACCTCAAGAAAATCCCTGGTTCGTTATCGCTACGATGCACTGGATAGATTGACTGCGCTTGAACCGACCGGTCAGACAAGGCTGCAACGGTTTTACCGTCACGAACATCTGGTGACGCAGCTGCAAGGTCAGTCTGCGCAGACGGTGTTCCAGCACGACAGGCAACTGCTGGCGGAACAACAGCGTATGGGTGATGACATCGACAGTCGATTGCTGGCGACCGATCAGCAACGGTCGGTCATGCAGTTCATGGAACAGGGTGAGTCGGTACGATAGGTCTATGCGCCTTATGGGCATCGCAGGACTCGACGTGGTCCTGGCAGCCTGTTGGGTTTCAACGGCGAAGTGATCGATCCGCTCACCGGCCACTATTTGCTGGGTAACGGGCATCGCGCATTCAATCCGGTGCTGATGCGCTTCAACAGCCCGGACAGCTTGAGCCCGTTTGGGCGCGGCGGGTTGAACCCGTATGCGTATTGCCTGGGCGATCCGGTGAATTTCAGTGATCCGACGGGGAAAATATCCGAGATCAATCTTATCGGGATTATTTTCAGCGGCGTGGTCCTCGCGACTTCGTTGATCACTCTGGCTCCTGCTGTGCCTTTCCTGCTCGCAAAAAATGCAATTGCTGGAGGAGTTCTAACGTCCGGTCAGTCTGTCAGGACCATGGTGGGGGCAGTTTCAGGCGCACTGGCGGGGCCAATGGCTGTTGTCGGTGCGGCGGCTGGTGTGGCGCGAGCAGTCATTCAAGAGGTCGACCCCGATTCCCCCGCACTGAAGTATTTGGCCTGGACGTCGCTGATTGCAGGTTCCACAGCCCTGCTTGCGCGGGGTGGCTCATACTGGGCTGCACGTGATCCCAAGACAATTCCAGCGTTGAAGGGTTTTGAGCGCCCACCTGCAAAAGCGACTGGTGAGACACCGCCGGCTCCGATTACGCCCGCAGTGGGAACGTCTATGGGGCAGAGATTTTCCTTTCTCGAACGCACCAACAATGACAGACGCTCAAAACAGGGATTCAGTCGATACGGGCAAGACATTCGCAAGCACTAAAAATAGAACGCGAATCAAGGCCCGTTTGTTAAATGACACCGACACCACAATGAGGAACACAATCCCCGCGGTTTTTTGCCGCAACACCGTGCGCCCTCCAAACCCTGATCTAAGCTGACAGACGTATTGCGCCCGCAAAACGCAAAGGAGTCTGCATGGCTGGTCCCGGATTGAAATTAGTGCTTGGCCTGAGCCTGCTGGCTTTGCTGACAGCGTGTGATGAAACAAAACCGACCGAGAAGAATCGGCCACGGGTTTTCGTACAGGTAGTGAAGCCTTCTGATTATGCCGCCAGCGTTACCCTGACCGGTGACGTACAGGCGCGGGTGCAGACCGAACTGTCGTTTCGCGTCGGCGGCAAGATCATTCAGCGCATGGTCGATGTCGGTGACCGGATTGCCGCCAAACAGGTGCTGGCAAAACTCGACCCCAAAGACCTGCAAACCAGCCTCGACTCGGCGCAGGCACAGGTTGTCGCCGAGCAGGCCAAGGTCACGCAGAACGCCGCGGCTTTCGTGCGCCAGCAAAAACTCCTGCCCAAGGGTTACACCAGTCAAAGCGAATACGATTCCGCGCAAGCGGCGTTGCGCAGCAGCCAGAGTTCGTTGGCGGCGGCCCAGGCGCAACTGGCCAATGCCAAGGACCAACTGAGCTATACCTCATTGATCTCCGAGGCGCCGGGGGTCATTACTGCGCGGCAGGCGGAAGTCGGTCAGGTGGTACAGGCCACGGTGCCGATTTTCAGTCTGGCCCAGGACGGCGAGCGCGACGCGGTGTTCAACGTCTATGAATCGCTGCTGATCGAGCCGCCGGCGGACAGAACGGTGGTGGTCAGCCTGCTCGATAACCCTTCGATCAAAACCACCGGCACCGTGCGTGAGGTTACACCTGCGGTCTCCGAGCAGACCGGCACGGTGCAGGTCAAGGTCAGCCTCGGCAACTTGCCGCCAGGCATGCAATTGGGCTCGGTGGTGAGTGCAACCGGCACCACCCGAGGCAAGGCTGCGGTGCAGTTGCCCTGGTCGGCGCTGACCAAAGACGTCAGCAAACCCGCCGTGTGGCTGGTTGATGACGAGGGCAAGGCACAATTACACCCGGTCACCGTTGGCCGCTACCTGACCGGAAAAGTCATCATCAGCGCAGGCTTGAACGGTGGCGAAAAAGTCATCATCGCCGGTGGCCAGTTGCTGCACCCGGGCGTGAGCGTGGAAATCGCCGAAAACACCTACAAGGAACTGGCCACGGAGGCTCAGCCATGAAGCGCCTGCTAGTGGTCGTTGCCGGCGTGATGCTGGCCGCTTGCGAGAAAAAAGAGCTGCCGCCGGAACCGGTTCGCCCCGTGCTGTCGGTTGAAGTTCGGGCACAGGGCGAGCAAAACCTCGGGCGCTTTGCCGGCAACATCCAGGCGCGCTACGAAAGCAACGTCGGTTTCCGTGTGCCGGGGCGTATTGCCAGCCGCGCCGTTGACGTTGGCGCGCAAGTGGAAAAGGGTGCCTTGCTGGCCTCGCTCGACCCCAGCGATCAACAGAACCAGTTGCGCTCGGCGCAAGGCAACCTGGCAAGCGTCCAGGCGCAATTCATCAATGCCCAGGCGACCGCGCGGCGGCAACAGGACCTGTTCGATCGCGGCGTTGGCGCCCAGGCGCAACTCGATGCCGCGCAAACCGATCTGAAAACCACCCAGGCCTCCCTCGATCAAGCCAAGGCTGCCGTCGACCAGGCCAAGGATCAGCTCAATTACGTGGAATTGCGCGCCGACCACAAGGCCGTGGTCACTGCCTGGAATGCCGAGGCGGGCCAGGTCGTGACCGCCGGCCAACAGGTCGTGACCCTGGCGCAACCGGACATCAAGGAAGCCGTGATCGACCTGCCGGACACCCTGGTCGACCAGTTGCCCGCCGATGTGGTGTTTCAAGTCGCTTCGCAACTGAACCCGCAAATCAACACCACTGCCGTCATCCGGGAAATCGAACCCCAGGCCGAAAGCACCACGCGCACCCGCCGCGCGCGCCTGACCCTGGCCGACACCCCCACTGCCTTTCGCCTGGGCACGGCGATCAGCGTGACCTTGAGTTCTGCCATCAAGCCGCGAATCGAACTGCCGGCGAGCGCCTTGCAGCAATTGGAGGGCAAGAACCGCATCTGGGTCATCGACCCGCAGACGCAAACCGTTTCGCCCAGGGAGGTCAACCTCATCAGCCGCACTGACCGCAGCATCGTGCTGGCGGGCGGTGTGAAGACCGGCGAGCGTGTCGTCAGTGCCGGCGTGAACAGCCTCAAACCGGGGCAGAAAGTAAAAGTGGATGGGGGCAGCGCGCAATGAAAGGGAGCTTCAACTTATCCGAATGGGCGCTCAAGCATCAGTCGTTTATCTGGTACCTGATGTTCGTCGCGTTGTTGATGGGCGTGTTCTCCTACATGAACCTGGGCCGTGAGGAAGACCCTTCGTTCACCATCAAGACCATGGTGATCCAGACCCGCTGGCCCGGTGCGACGCAGGAAGAAACCCTCAAGCAGGTCACCGACCGCATCGAGAAGAAGCTCGAGGAGCTCGACTCCCTCGATTACGTGAAAAGCTACACCCGCCCGGGCGAATCCACGGTTTACGTGAACCTGCGCGACACCACCAAGGCCGAGGACATTCCGCAGATCTGGTATCAGGTCCGCAAGAAGATCAACGACATCCGCGGCTCCTTTCCCCAAGGCATTCAGGGGCCTTCGTTCAACGACGAGTTCGGTGACGTGTTCGGCTCGATCTATGCCTTCACCGCCGACGGCTTGTCGTTGCGCCAGTTGCGCGACTATGTCGAGCAGGCCCGCATCGAGATTCGCAGCGTGCCGGGGTTGGGCAAGGTCGAGATGATCGGCCAGCAGGATGAAGTGCTCTACCTGAATTTTTCCACGCGCAAACTGGCGGCGCTGGGCATCGATCAAGGCCAGGTGCTGCAGAGCCTGCAAACCCAGAACGCCGTGACACCGGCCGGGGTGATCGAGGCCGGTCCGGAGCGGATCTCGGTGCGCACATCGGGCCAGTTCATGTCCGAAAAAGACCTGGCTACTGTCAATTTGCGGGTCAATAACCGTTTCTATCGCCTGGCCGATATCGCCGAGATTCGCCGTGGCTATGTCGACCCGATGTCACCCGAGTTTCGCTACAACGGCCAGCAGGCCATCGGCCTGGCCATCGCCATGCAGAAGGGCGGCAACATTCAAGCCTTCGGCAAGGCACTGCACCAGCGCATCATTGAACTGACCGCCGATTTGCCGGTGGGCGTCGGTGTACACAACGTTTCCGATCAGGCGGTGGTGGTGGAAGAGGCGGTGGGCGGCTTCACCAGTGCCTTGTTCGAAGCGGTGGTGATCGTGTTGCTCGTCAGTTTTGTCAGCCTTGGGGTGCGTGCCGGGCTGGTGGTGGCGTGCTCGATTCCGCTGGTGCTGGCGATGGTCTTCGTGTTCATGGAATACAGCGGCATCACCATGCAGCGTATTTCCCTCGGTGCGTTGATCATCGCCCTGGGCCTGCTGGTGGATGACGCGATGATCACGGTCGAGATGATGGTGTCGCGCCTTGAACTGGGCGATACCAAGGATCAGGCCGCGACCTTTGCCTACACCTCCACAGCTTTTCCGATGCTCACCGGTACGCTAGTGACCGTCGCAGGTTTCGTTCCCATCGGGTTGAATGCCAGTTCCGCCGGTGAATACACCTTCACCCTGTTTGCGGTCATCGCGGTGGCGATGCTCGTGTCGTGGATTGTCGCGGTGCTGTTCGCCCCGGTGATCGGCGTGCACATCCTCAGCACGCAGGTCAAACCCCACTCCGAAGAACCCGGGCGCCTGGGGCATGCGTTCAACGCAGGCTTGCTCTGGAGCATGCGCAATCGCTGGTGGGCCATCGGCATCACCGTGCTGCTGTTCGTGGCGTCGGTGCTGGGCATGCGCTTTGTGCAGAACCAGTTTTTCCCGAACTCCGATCGCCCGGAAATTCTGGTGGACCTGAACCTGCCGCAAAACGCCTCCATCGACGAAACCCGCAAAGCGGTGGACAAGTTTGAAGCAACGCTCAAGGGTGACCCGGACATCGTGCGCTGGAGTACCTACATCGGCCAGGGTGCGATCCGCTTCTACCTGCCCCTCGACCAGCAACTGCAAAACCCGTACTACGCGCAACTGGTGATCGTCAGCAAGGATTTCGAGGCTCGCAAAGCCCTCAGCGATCGTTTGAGCGAGCGCCTGCGCAAAGACTTCGTCGGCATCGGCAGCTACGTGCATGCCCTGGAAATGGGCCCGCCGGTCGGGCGGCCGATCCAGTATCGGGTCAGCGGCGGTGACATCGATCAGGTGCGCAAGCATGCCATCGAGCTGGCCACGGAGCTGGACAAGAGCCCGTACATCGGCGAGATCATTTACGACTGGAACGAGCCCGGCAAGGTCCTGCGCATCGACATCGCCCAGGACAAGGCGCGCCAGCTGGGCCTTTCCTCCGAAGATGTGGCGAACCTGATGAACAGCATTGTCAGCGGCTCGACCGTGACCCAGGTCGACGATGATATCTACCTGATCAACGTGGTCGGGCGTGCGGTGGATGCCGAGCGTGGCACGCCGGAAACCTTGCAGAACCTGCAGATCGTCACGCCGAGCGGCACCTCGATCCCGCTGCTGGCCTTCGCCACCGTGCGTTACGAACTGGAGCAACCGTTGGTGTGGCGTCGCGACCGCAAGCCGACCATCACCATCAAGGCCGCCACCCTGGGCGACATTCAGCCCACTGACCTGGTGACCCTGCTCAAGCCGGATATCGACAAATTCGCCGCCGGGTTGCCGGCAGGCTTCAAGGTCGCCACGGGCGGTACGGTGGAGGAGAGCGGCAAGGCCCAGGGGCCGATTGCCAAGGTCGTGCCGTTGATGCTGTTTTTGATGGCCACCTTCCTGATGATCCAATTGCACAGCGTGCAGAAGCTGTTCCTGGTCGCCAGCGTGGCGCCGCTGGGCTTGATTGGTGTCGTGCTGGCGCTGGTGCCGACCGGAACGCCGATGGGCTTCGTGGCGATTCTGGGGATCCTCGCGCTGATCGGCATCATCATCCGCAACTCGGTGATTCTGGTGACCCAGATCGACTCGTTCGAGGCCGAAGGTTATTCACCCTGGGATGCCGTGGTGCAAGCCACCGAGCATCGTCGTCGGCCGATCCTGCTGACTGCTGCGGCCGCGAGCCTGGGCATGATCCCGATTGCCCGGGAAGTGTTCTGGGGACCGATGGCCTACGCGATGATCGGCGGCATCATCATCGCGACGCTGCTGACACTGCTGTTTTTGCCGGCGCTGTATGTGGCCTGGTACAAAATCCGCGAACCTCAGAAAGAGGTGCGGTAGAAGCGGGCGCTTTGCGCCCATCGCGAGCAGGCTCGCTCCCACAGAGGTACGCGGTCAACTGTGGGAGCGAGCCTGCTCGCGATGGCGTCAGCAAGGCTTACGCCAGACACTCGCCAACCAGGGCTGCTGCTCCCGCGGCAGCCCTGCCGGCCGGTAGTAATGCTCCAGCTCCACAAACCCCGCCTCACCCAGCAACCGCTGCCACGCCTGAAGGTCGTGATACGAGCCATAACGCGGCCCGTTCCAGCCTTCCTGATTCTCGCCACGGGGATTGGAGCTGAACAACACGCCACCGGGCTTCAGCGCCTCGCGCAGCTGCTGCAGCACCCGAGGCAATTCCTGGCGTGGGATGTGGAACAGCACGGCGTTGGCAAATATCCCGTCGAAACGTTCCGACGGTAAGGCGAGTTTCAAAAAGTCCTGCTGCCAGACCTCGCAACCACTGTCTTCACGGGCCATTTGCGCGAATTTTTCCGAACCGTCCAGCCCGACGGCCCTATGGCCCATGCGGGTGAAGGTCTGCAAATCACGGCCCGGCCCACAGCCAAAATCGAGAATGTCGAAAGGCGCCTCGCCCTGGATGTGCCGCAGCAATGCATCGATGTTCTGGCTGACATCGTGATCACGCGTGCCTTCGCGGAAACCTTCGGCCACCGAGTTGTAGTGGGCCAGGGTGGTTGTGGTGATCTGTTCGAGGTCGGCGGGGGTCTGCTTCATGGTGGGCTGTGAGGGTAATTGGGGTTGACCGAATATACGCCATCGCGAGCAGGCTCGCTCCCACAGGGGTATGCGGTTTCCTGTAGGAGCGAGCACGCTCGCGATGCACTCAAGAGCACCACGGGGCATCAGACGCCCCGCGTTATCGTTGACGACCATCGCGAGCTTGCTCGCTCCTACAGAGGGTGGGGGGGTTGGGTTAGCGCTTGTTCAGTCCGCGTGCCAGGCGGTCCCCGCCGAGCTGAATCAGCGCCACCAACGCCACCAGCAATACAATCACCGTCAGCATGATCTGGCTGTCGAAGCGCTGATAGCCATACCGATAGGCAATGTCCCCCAGTCCACCCGCACCAATGGCGCCGGCCATGGCCGAGGAGTTGATCATTGTCACCAGCGTAATGGTGAAGCCGCCGACGATCCCGGGCAGCGCTTCGGGCAGAAGCACGTGCCGCACGATGTGCCCGCGTCGGCAACCCATGGCTTGTGCCGCTTCGATCAAGCCATGGTCGACCTCGCGCAAACTCACCTCGGCAATGCGCGCGAAAAACGGTGTGGCCGCGATGGTCAGCGGCACCACGGCGGCCCAGACGCCGTAGGTGGTGCCGACGATCAGGCGGGTAAAAGGGATCAGCGCGACCATCAGGATCAAAAAGGGCACCGAGCGGAACAGGTTCACGAACGCGCCCAGCGCCCGGTTCACGGCCGGGGCTTCGTAGATGCCGCCCTTGGAGCTGGTGACCAGAATCACCGCCAGCGGAATACCCGCCAGCAGCGCGATCAGCGACGACACGCCAACCATCAGGAAGGTATCGATAAAACCTTGCAGCAAGCGATCAAACCACATAACCCAGCACCTCCACCTGTTGCGCCCAGAGGCTGGCGCGCAGGCGCAGCGCTTGTGCATCCAGTGACGAGCCGGTCACCGCCAGCAGCAGCTGCCCGATGGCGTGGCCCTGAATCCGCTCCACGCCTCCTTGCAGCAAACGCACGCGGCCGCCGAGGGTGCTGAACAGGGCGGCGATGTCGGGCTCGTCCTGGGCCGCGCCGGTAAATTGCAGGCGCAGCACCACGGCGTCTTCCGATGACTGTGGTTGAGCCTGCAAACGGCTTTGCAGTTCGGGCGGCAAGGCGTGCTGCAACGGCGCGAGCAAGGTCTTGCTGACTTCATGCTGCGGGTTGCCGAACACCTCCCACACCGGCCCCTGCTCAACAACGCGGCCGCGTTCGAGCACGACCACGCGATCACAGATCTCGCGAATCACCGCCATTTCGTGGGTGATCAAAATGATGGTCAGCCCCAGGCGCTGATTGATCTCGCGCAGCAGGCCAAGAATCGATTGCGTGGTTTCCGGGTCCAGCGCCGAGGTGGCTTCGTCGCACAGCAGAATCGCCGGGTCGTGCACCAGCGCGCGGGCGATGCCGACGCGCTGTTTCTGACCGCCGGACAGCTGCGACGGATAGGCCGCGTGCTTGCCTTGCAGGCCCACCAGCTCCAGCAGTTCACGGACTTTGCGCTCGCGTTGGGCCTTCGGTACGCCGGCGACTTTCAACGGCAGTTCGACGTTCTGCCAAACGGTCTTGGCCGACATCAGGTTGAAGTGCTGGAAGATCATGCCGATGCGCCGACGCAGCGCCACCAGCCGGTCGTCATCGAACTCGCCGATGTCGACCTGATCGATCAGCACCCGGCCGCTGCTCGGTCGTTCCAGGCGATTGATGGTGCGGATCAGCGACGACTTGCCGGCACCGCTGCGGCCGATGATGCCGAACACTTCGCCGCGCTGAATCGCCAGGTCGATGCCTTGAAGGGCGGGCACCGCGCCTTGCTGGCCGTCGTAGGTTTTACCCACGCCGATAAAACGCACATGGGCACGGTTGAGTTCGGGATGCAGCTCGGTGTGTTCCGCGCTTTGGGGTGTCGGGACTTGCAGTCGAAGTTGTGTGGCGGTCGTCATTTCAGCTCTCCCAACCGGCTTGATAGAGCTTGCCGTGGGCCTTGTCCAGGGCCGCACGTACCGCTGGCGAGTGCTGGTAGATGTCGACGAATTTGATCAGGCGCGGGTCGGTTTTGCTTTTCGGCTGAATCACGAACTGAATCACGTATTCCTTGTGGTCGAGGCCGTCGAACAGCAGCGCGGAGCCGGCATCGAAGGTCTTCGCCAGGCGGATGTAGGCCGGGTAACCCTGGACCAGATCGGCGTCATCGTAGGCGCGCACCAGTTGCACCGCCTCAACTTGCAGAATCTTGATTTTCTTCGGGTTGGCGACGATGTCCTCTTCGGTGGCCTTGTAGCCGACGCCGGGCTTGAGGGTGATCAAACCGGCCTTGGCCAGCAGCTGCAAGCCGCGACCGCTGTTGATCGGATCGTTGGCAATGGCGACGCTGGCACCCTGTGGCAATTCTTCGAAGCTCTTGTACTTCTTCGAGTAGAGGCCGACGTTGTTGATGATCCCCGGCGCGAATGGCACCAGATCAAAACCGGAAGCGGCCTTGGCGTTTTCCAGGAACGGGATGTGCTGGAAATAGTTCACGTCGATGTCGCCCGAAGCGAGGCTGACGTTCGGCGCGATCCAGTCACTGAATTCCACCAGCTCGACTTTCAGGCCTTGCTTGCCGGCCTCCTCGATGGCCGCTTCCAGCGGAATGGCAAAAGCGGCGGTGGTGCCGATTTTCAGTGGCGCGTCGGCGGCGAACACCACCGAGCTGAAGAGGCCGAGGGCCAGGGCCAGTGCTTTGACTGGGTGAGAGAAGTAGTTTTTGGTCATGATGGTTTATCCAGTCAGTGCATAAATGTTTGTTGTTTGTTTGGGCCTCATCGCGAGCAGGCTCGCTCCCACAGGGGATTGCGGTGCTCTTGTGGGAGCGAGCCTGCTCGCGATGCTCTTAGCGGCGAAACACGGAACCGGTGTGCTGCTGTGGCAGATACGCCCCTTCGCCAAACAGTTTTTCCCGCAAGCTGCCGTCGTCGTAGGCGGTCTTGTACGAGCCACGTCGCTGCAACTCCGGGATCACCAGTTCGATGAAGTCCACATAGCTCTCCGGCGTGACGATTCGCGTGAGGTTGAAGCCGTCGAGCCCGGTTTCGGCGATCCACGACTCCAGTTCGTCGGCCACCTGTTGCGGCGAGCCGACCACGGTGATGTAGCGCCCGCCCAGGGCGTGTTGTTCGAGCAATTTGCGACGGGTCCAGTCGTTGTTTTGCAGGTGCCTGGTGGCGGACTGGATGGCGTTGCTCTTGACGTACTGGATCGGTTCGTCGATGGCGTACTCGGAAAAATCGATGCCGGTGGAGGCCGAAAAATGTGCCACGCCCGCCTCGGCGCTCGCATAGCTCAGGTACTCCGCGTGTTTGCTCCAGGCCAACTCCTCGGTTTCGCCGACAATCACGTTCAGGCCCATGAACACCTTGATGTCCTCGGGGTTGCGCCCGGCCTCGATGGCGCTGGCGCGCACCTTGTCCACCTGCGCTTTGGTCGATGGCTTGTTCTGACCGCTGATGAACACGCACTCGGCATGCCGTCCGGCGAACAGCAAGCCGCGATCGGACGTGCCGGCCTGGAATAGCACCGGCGTGCGTTGCGGGGAGGGTTCGCACAGGTGATAACCCTCGACCTGATAGAACTCGCCCTTGTGCTCGACCTTGTGCACTTTGTCCGGCCGGGCATAGATCCGTTGCTGCGGATCGTTCAGCACCGCGCCGTTTTCCCAGCTGCCTTCCCAGAGCTTGTAGAGCACTTGCAGGTATTCGTCGGCCTGGTCGTAGCGACGGTCGTGCTCGACCTGTTCACTCAGGCCCATGGCCTTGGCGGCGCTGTCGAGATAGCCGGTGACGATGTTCCAGCCCACGCGGCCGCGACTCAGGTGATCGAGGGTCGACATGCGCCGGGCGAACAGGTACGGCGGCTCGTAGGTGAGGTTGGCGGTCAGGCCGAAACCGAGGTTTCTGGTGACTGCCGCCATGGCCGACACCAGCAGCAGCGGGTCGTTGACCGGTAACTGGATCGACTCTTTGAGCGGCACATCCACCGAGTTCTGGTAGACGTCGTAGACGCCGACGATGTCGGCGATGAACAAGCCGTCGAACAGCCCGCGTTCGAGCAACTGCGCCAGTTCGGTCCAGTATTCGATGGTCTTGTATTGGGTGGAATTGTCCCGTGGGTGCGTCCACAGGCCATGGTTGATGTGCCCGATGCAGTTCATGTTGAACGCGTTGAGCAGGATCTTTTTCTTCGCGCCTGAAGCGTTACTCATCAGATCGTCCCCCGCAGCGGAGGGTTTTGATCGTTGAGGTAGTAGTTGCCCACGGCGTGATACTTCCAGCGCACCGGGTCGTGCAGCGTATGCACCCGGGCATTGCGCCAGTGACGATCGAGGCCGTGTTCGCTCAGGGTCGCCTGGCTGCCGGACAGTTCGAACAGCGTACTGCCGGCGGCGAGGGAGATTTCGGTGCTGATCGCCCGCGCTTCGGCGACGGCAATCGAGGCGGCGGCGACGGTGTCGGCATTGGTGTCGGCCTGGGCCCTGTCGAGGTATTCACCGGCGCGTTCGAGCAAGGCTTCGGCGGCATGCAGGCGAATGCTCAAGTGGCCGAAACTCTTGATCGTCAGCGGGTCTTTGGTCGCACTGTCGTTGCCCGAATCGATCCATGGGCGGGTTTTGGTGCGCACGAAGTGCAGCGCGTCCTCATAGGCGGCACGGGCAATGCCGGTGTCGATGGCGGCATGGAGAATCTGCGCCAGCGGACCGACCGGCGTGGGTCGCTCGAAAGCGCTTTGAAACGGGATCACGTCTTCGGCTGCAACCTGCACGTCTTCGAACACCACCGAGCCGCTGCCGGTGGTGCGCTGGCCGAAGCCGCTCCAGTCGTCGATCACGCTCAGGCCTTTGCTGTCGCGCGGGACGAACGCCAATTGCTGCACGCCGTTTTCATCCACCACGGAAGTCGGAATGCGCTGTGCGTAAATCGCGCCGGTGGCGTAGAACTTGCGACCGTTGATGCGATAGCCGTTACCGTCACGGGTGAGGCGGGTCACGCGATCATGGGCTGTCCGGGTGCCGAGTTCGGCCAGGGCATTGCCGAAGCGCTGGCCGGCCAATACTTCGGCGTACAGGCGTTTTTTCTGCTCTTGGCTGCCATTCACCCGCAGCACTTCCAATGCATAAAAATGGTTTTGCGGGATTTGCCCCAGCGAGCCATCGGCCTGGGCGATCAGCGCGATGACCTTGGCCAACGTGACGTTGGAGACCCCGGCACCGCCGAAGGCCTTGGGCACGCTGATGCCCCAGAGGCCGGAGCGGGAAAAGACATCCAGTTCCGCGTGCGGCAAACGGCGTTCGCGGTCACGCAGGGCGCTGTCGCGCTTGAAGTCTTCAGCCAGGTCGCTGGCGACGACCAGAGCTTGCTCATCGCTGGCGATGACGGCGACATGTTGAGAAGTGCTCATGTAGTTCTCCAGAGATTCGGTCGTCAGATCCAGGAATGACGGGCCGGCAGCGTGCCGTTCAGGCGATAGGCGCCGACTGCGTGATATTTCCAGCGCACCGGATCGTGCAGCGTGTGCACCCGGGCATTGCGCCAGTGGCGATCGAAGTTGAATTCGGCGAGGGTGGCGCGACTGCCCGCCAGTTCGAACAGCTTTTCGCTGGCCAGCAAGGCAATTTCGGTGGTCAGGACTTTGGCTTCCGCCACGGCGATTGAGGCGCGGGCGGCGGACTCGGCGGTAACCGGTGCGGCACTGACCTGATCGAGCACTTGCCCGGCTTTGCGCAGCAGTGCCTGGGCGGCGTGCAGCTCGATTTTCAGTCTGCCGATGTCGGCGATGACATACAGATCGTCGCTGGCGCGCTCGACATTGGCGTCGATCCACGGGCGGGCGCGGGTTTTCACGAACTCGATGGCATCGTCGATGGCGCCTTGGGCGATACCGGCGTCGATGGCAGCCTGGATCAGCTGCGATACGGCGCCCTGAATGTTCGGTTTCTCATTGATTTTCCAGTTGTCCACCACCCATTCGGCGTCCACTCGCACGTTGTTCAGCAAAATCGTGCCGCTGGCGGTGGTGCGCTGCCCGAAGCCGGACCAGTCATCGACAATCCGTAATCCCGGTGTGCCGCGACGCACGAAGGCCAACACTTGTTTGCCCTCATCGTTAAGCGCCTTGACCGCAACCCAGTGCGCAAACAGCGCGCCGGTGGAATAAAACTTCTGTCCGTTGAGCACGTAGCCATCGCCGTCGGCGGTGATGCGTGCCTTGAGTTCAAGGGTGTGTTTTGTGCCGCGTTCCGGCCCGGCATTACCGATGCGCCAGCCGTCGAGCACGCTTTTGGCGAGCTGTTTTTTCTGCGCTTCGGTGGCGCAGCCGAACACCAGGTTCAGGATGCCGAACTGGTTCTGCGGGATCTGCCCGAGTGCCGGGTCTGCCGCGGAAATGATCGCGAACACCTCGGCCAGGGTGACGAACGAAACCTGTGGGCCACCGTACTCGCGCGGGATGGCAATGCTGCCCAGGCCGCTGCGGGTGAACTGTTCGATTTCCGACCACGGCAGCTTGCGCTGCTGATCGCGACGGGACGCTTGCAGGCGGGCGACTTGCGCCAGCTCATGGGCGGCCTTGATGGCTTGAGCGTCGTCGTGCAGCACCTGCGCAGGCAACAACAGCGGGGCGATATCCAGATCACTCTGGATGATTGCATCTGCCAGACTGGACATCACTGCCACTCCTTGGCTACACGCAATGCCCTGGCGATCTGCACTGGGGTGATTGTGTTCCGGACCATACCTACCTCACATCTCATGGAAACGCCGCTGTGCGGCGAACGAAAAAGAATGTCCGGTGGTCCGGTGTATATACCCTAAGCGTTTATAAAAAAGTTATGAACTAACTTTTAGGAATAAACATAGAAGACGTATCTTCCTGTAGGAGCGAGGCTAGCCCGCGAACAACGATGACGCGGTGTGTCAGGGCTGACGCCTTCGCCTGTAGGAGCGAGGCTAGCCCGCGAACAACGATGACGCGGTGTACCAGGACTGACGCCTTCGCCTGTAGGAGCGAGGCTCGCCCGCGAACAACGATAACGCGGTGTATCTGGACTGACGCCTTCGCGGGCAAGCCTCGCTCCTACGGCGAACAACGGTAACGCGGTGTACCAGGACTGACGCCTTCGCGGGCAAGCCTCGCTCCTACGGCGAACAACGGTAACGCGGTGTACCAGGACTGACGCTTTCGCGGGCAAGCCTCGCTCCTACGGCGAACAACGATGACGCGGTGTGTCAGGACTGACGCCTTCGCGGGCAAGCCTCGCTCCTACGGGGGGCCGCAAGTTGCAGTGGGTTGGTGCAACCAATCTTCAGCATCCGTGCCGGCGCCCAGCGCGAGTTGTTGCCGACCCGGTCGAGGATGCAGTAAGTCACCTCCAGCCGCAGGTCTTCGCCAGCTTCATCAATGACCACCGGTGGCACCCAGATCTGGATCGGCTGCCCCACATCCGCCGCCTTCAGGCGAGGCAGGTCCATGCGTACATCGCCCCAGCGCAGCGTAATTTCGTCGTCGGCCGCCATGTTCAGGTACGGCTCGATGGTCAAGGGCACGCCGCGCCTGATCTGGTTCGGATTGACGCCCTGACGGCGAATCGTTTCAGGGATGCTCACGGGGGCCAGGCTCTGGTTTTCGTCGCCGCTCAAGGCCGATGGCTGGCCACCGGGACAGTCGAGTTTGATTTGTACGCGTCGCGCCGCCGACACGGCGGGCCCCTGGCCAACCTGCATGACCCGGTAATGAACCCGTGAGGTGCCATTGGCAATGAAACTCTCAGGCACACGCAACTGAACGGGGCCACCGACATCACTGGCTGTCAGCACCCGCGAGGCGACATAACAGCCATCCCAGAACAATTCGATCAGATCGCCTTCATCCATCGCGGGGTAGGGCGGCACGTCGATGAGCAGGTGCGCTGCCGAGGTGATGTTGATGCCGGTCTTGCGCGATTGCGCCAGGGTCGGGGCCGCGAGCCCGGTTTTGTTCGAGGTGCTTGGCATGGGAATCTCCTTGAAGTTTTGCCGTTCAATCCATTCCTGAAAACATGGAGTTAAAACTGCAAAACCGATCATTACTTTGAGTTTAAATAATGAGTGAGCGTGCTGAGTGACGCTTGTTGGAGCGTTAGATATAAGTTTGCTGGAAAAAGAGTCAATGGAATAAGTTGGTTAAATACAAAATCCAGCGTTATTCAGAAAACTCCTACGCATTGAAGTTAATAAGCGCTATCGATGCGTCGAAATGGACCACGGATATTTGAATTATCCGGCTTTGGGGTAATCAGGGCAGAGGCGAGCGGGCAGGGGCGTGTACCGCCAAGGCAAGGAAATCAGCCGTGCAATATAAATATGTACCGCGCACGCTGACAAAGACCGTTTATTGTTGGCGATGTTTTATTGTGCGTGAATGGTGCGAGAGTGAGTAACTTCCGTCCGTGGAAGTTAATAAGTTTTGCGAGGTGTTCTTAGTGCGGGGTGTTATTGAGGAACTTGCTGAGGAATTGTTTCGTGCGTTCTTCTTTCGGGTTGGCAAACAGTGCTTTCGCTTCGCCCTGTTCGACGATTACGCCCTTGTCGAAAAACACCACACGATTGGCCACATCGCGAGCGAAAGCCATTTCATGGGTCACGATGACCATGGTGCGCTTTTCCTCGGCCAGGCCGCGGATGGTCGCCAGTACTTCACCCACCAGTTCCGGGTCGAGGGCCGAGGTCGGCTCGTCGAACAGGATCACTTCCGGTTCCATCGCCAGCGCGCGGGCAATCGCCACGCGTTGTTGCTGTCCACCGGAAAGGCGACGCGGATAGGCGTCCTCTTTGCCCGCCAGGCCCACCTTGGCCAATAGCTTTTTAGCAAGGGCAACGGCATCGGCGCGCGGCACTTTCTTGACCACAATCGGGCCTTCGATGACGTTTTCCAGGGCGGTGCGATGGGGGAACAGGTTGAAGTTCTGGAACACGAAGCCCACATGCTGGCGCAGATTGCGCACCAGGCCTTGCTGCTGGTTCAGCGGGCGGCTGGTATCGATCTCGATATCGCCGACCTTGATCCGGCCGCTGGTGGGTTCTTCCAGGAAGTTCAGGCAACGCAGGAACGTGGTCTTGCCCGAGCCGCTGGGCCCGATGATCGCCACGACCTCACCTTCCTTCACTTGCAGATCGATGCCGTTGAGCACGACTTGACCCTTGAACTGCTTTGTCAGTTTTTCCACGACAATCATGGGGTCAGGACTCCTGATCGTGCCGATTGACCCGGGCTTCCAACTGGTTCTGCAGGTGCGACAGCACCGTGGCCAGAACCCAGTAGATCAGCGCGGCGGCAAGGTACATGGTGAAAATTTCGAAGGTACGGGCGGTGATCAATTGCGCCTGACGGAACAGTTCCGGCACCTGGATGGTGGCGGCCAGCGCAGTGTCCTTGACCAGCGAAATGAAGCTGTTGCCCAGCGGTGGCAATGCAGTGCGCATCGCCTGCGGCAGGATGGCCCGGCGCAGAGTCTGCGCACGGGTCATGCCGATGCTGGCGGCAGCTTCCCACTGACCGCGTTCGATGGAACCGATAGCGGCGCGCAGGATTTCACAGGCATAGGCGGCCATGTTCAGCGAGAAGCCGATCAGGGCTGCCGGCAGCGGATCGAGTTCCAGACCCAATTGCGGCAAGCCGTAATAGATCACGAACAGTTGCACCAGCAACGGCGTGCCACGAAAGAACGACACGTAGATGCGGGCGATCCAGCTCACCAGCCGAAAGCGCGACAGACGCATCAGTGCCAGGCCGAAGCCCAGCACGAGGCCGAAGAACATCCCGCCCAGGCTCAAGATGACTGTGTAGTACGCGCCCTTGAGCAGAAAGGGCGCGGAGTCCAGTGCGAGTTGGAAAGCTGCTTCCATTATTGAGTGACGTCAGCGCTGAAGTATTTTTCCGAAAGCTTTTTCAGCGTGCCGTCGGCGCGCAGCTTGTCGATGGCCTTGTTCACTGCAGCCAGCAGTTCTGGCTCGCCCTTGCGCAGGGCAATGCCGGCTTCCTGGCGGGAGAACGCATCACCGGCGGCGGTAGTGTCCTTGGCCTTCTTGGCGTATTCCAGCGCTGCCAGGCGGTCGATCAGAATCGCGTCGATGCGGCCGACACGCAGGTCCTGGAACTTGGTCGGGTCATCTTCATAGGTACGCACGTCAGCGGTCGGCACATTGGCCTTGACCCACTGCTCGTAGTTGGTACCCAGGCCCACGCCGACTTTCTTGCCACCCAGATCGGCGGCGGACTTGATGTTCAGCTCAGGGGCTTTCTTGGTCAGCACCAGTGCCTGAATCCCGGAAACGGTGTAGGGCTCGGAGAAGTCATACTTCTTCTTGCGCTCTTCCGAGATGGTCACCTGGTTGATCACGGCGTCCAGACGCTTGGATTCCAGGGCTGCGAGAATGCCGTCCCATTTGGTAGGTTGCAGCTTGACCTTCACGCCCAGTTCTTTGGCCAGGGCTTCGGAGAATTCCACTTCGAAACCTGTCAGCTTGCCGCTTTCATCGACGAAGCTGAACGGTGGATAAGTGCCTTCCAGGCCGACGTTGATAACGCCTTTGTCCTTGATCTGTTGCAGTTGCTCACCGGCAACCGCTTGCCCCAGCAGACCGGCGCCCAGAGCCAGGCCCAGCGAACCGACCAGCAGATTGCGACGTAGTGCGGAAAAATTCATGACGAACCCCTGTGTTTTCTTATGGAAGACGCTAAACGAAAGTTGGCGAATTCGGGATTTGAACGACAGCGCTATCCTGCCCTAAAGCAGCGTATGCGTCTCGCGGCAAATTTGCCTGCGAGATGACTATATGATGGCGTTTTTAGATTAGAAAATAATAAATAATAATCTTCTTATTCATATTTTGAATAATTCAGCTTTTCCCTGTAGGAGCGAGCAAGCTCGCGATGGTCGTCAACGATGACGCGGGCAACCTGACACCCCTTGGGGCTCGTGCCTCCATCGCGAGCATGCTCGCTCCTACAGAAGATGGCCTGGCTGTTACAGGAAATCCTTGTAGGCAAACAACGCCGGTGCCCCGCCGGTGTGCAGGAAGATGATCGGGCCGTCATCGAAACGCTGGCGGCCGATTCCGTCCAGTAATCCCGCCATGGCCTTGCCAGTGTAGACCGGGTCCAGCAGCAGGCCCTCCTGACTCGCCAGCAGCTTGACCGCCGCCAGCGTGCCCGCGTTGGGTTCGCCGTAGCGTGGCGCGAAATATTCGTCCCACAGCTCGACCTTGAAGCTCGCCGGCAGTGGCACACCCAACAGTTCGGCGGTGCGTTCGGCGAGACCCTGTACCTTCGGCCGCTGATCTTCTTCGCTACGTGAAACCGTGACGCCGATTACCGGCAAATCCGGCAGCGTCTCGCTCAACGCCAATGCCAGGCCGCTGTGGGTGCCGGCGCTGCCCGAGGCGAGGACGACGGCCGCGAAATCCAGGCCGGTGTCCTTGATCTGCCCGGCCAGCTCCAGGCCGGCACGCACGTAACCCAGGGCGCCCAATGCGTTGGAGCCACCGATCGGCACCAGGTACGGCTTCTTGCCATTGCTGCGCAGGCGAGCTGCCAGGGCGTGCAGTTGGTCGTCGGCATTGTCGAGGTTGTCCACCAATTCGACCTTGGCGTCGAACAGGTCCAGCAGCAGCCGGTTGCCGTTGCCGACATAGTTGGCGTCGTCGGTGCCCAGCGGGTTTTCCAGTAACGCGACACAACCCAGGCCCAGTCTGGCGGCAATGGCAGCCGTCTGGCGAACATGGTTGGACTGCAGGGCGCCGGCGGTGATCAGGGTGTCGGCACCCTGGGCCAGGGCGTCGGCGGCCAGGTATTCGAGTTTGCGCAGCTTGTTGCCGCCCATGGCCAGTGGTGTCAGGTCATCGCGTTTGACGTAGACATCCCGGCCCAGCCAGGACGACAGACGTTCGAGTTTTTCCAGGGCGGTAGGGTGACCGAGCAGGTCGAGGCGGTTAAAGCGGGCAAGCTGTTGTTTGATCATGGGTCCGTACTGGCGGTGGGAGATGTCAGGACTATAGGCACGCTCAAAAGCCTGGGCAACCGTCAGGCGCTTATAGCCAATGGTTCTTGGTCCAGCAGAATTGGTTCTTAATTTCGGCTCTGGAGCATGCCGTAAAGTAATCGCCGTTGACGCGGCCAGGACGTCCGGCCGCCCGTGAGGAGTTTTTACCGTGAGTGAGCGTTCCAGCCATTGGCAATTGCAGACCATCGTCAGCCAGTTGCGCACGGCACGTGACCAGTGGCGTGCACAGAACGGCCGCGCCAGTACCGAGCAGGGCGGTCGCGAGTTGCCGTCTCGGGCGGCCATGGCGCAGATTCTCGAAGCCCTGTGTGGCGCGTTGTTTCCGATGCGTCTTGGGCCGGTAGACCTGCGCGAGGAGAGCGAAGACTTTTACGTCGGCCATACCCTCGACGTCGCGTTGAATGCGTTGCTGGCTCAGGCGCGACTTGAGCTGCGTTACGCCGCCCGGCATAGCAATCAGGTCGACACCGAGGTCGAGGCCAGGACTATCCAGATCATTCAGGATTTTGCGCTGGCCCTTCCAGGCTTGCGCAGCCTGCTCGATACCGATGTGCTGGCGGCCTACCACGGTGACCCGGCGGCGCGCAGTGTCGATGAAGTCTTGCTGTGCTACCCCGGCATTCTGGCGGTGATTCATCATCGCCTGGCCCATCATTTGTACCGCGCGGGTCTGCCGTTGCTGGCCCGTATCAGCGCTGAAATCGCGCACTCGGCCACCGGTATCGACATCCATCCGGGCGCGCAGATCGGCCGCAGTTTCTTCATCGATCACGGGACTGGCGTGGTCATCGGCGAAACCGCGATCATCGGTGAGCGGGTGCGCATCTACCAGGCCGTGACCCTGGGTGCCAAGCGTTTCCCGGCGGACGAAGACGGCCAGTTGCAAAAGGGCCAGCCGCGCCATCCGATTGTCGAGGACGATGTGGTGATCTATGCCGGTGCGACGATTCTCGGGCGTATCACCATCGGCAAGGGCTCGACCATCGGCGGTAACGTCTGGCTGACCCGCAGCGTGCCGCCGGGCAGCAACCTGACCCAGGCCAATCTGCAGCATGACGATGGGGCACAGAAGTAAGGCTTTTGCTCGTTCCCACGCTCCCGCGTGGGAACGCCTCCCGGGACGCTCTGCGTTCCAGCTTCACCCGATTGCAGAGCCGGGCACCGTAGTGACGCGGAGCGTCACGGGCTGCATTCCCACGCAGAGCGTGGGAACGATCAGTCTCCACTGATCTTTCTGGCCTCATCGCGAGCAGGCTCGCTCCCACAAGGATCACTGTGAACCCTGTGGGAGCGAGCCTGCTCGCGAAGGGATTTCCCGTCGAATCGAGTAGCCAACCCGGCACCGTCCAGCCCTGGAATTAGTCCTTAGCCTCCTATCTATGTTTAACTTGAACGTTCATTCAAGTTAAACCGGCGGTTCGCCGCCCGCTCACAACAGGAGGCTTGCCTTTGCTGAGTCCGATTTTTCCAGCCACGTTTTACCGTTTCGAGGTGCACCGCGGATGAGTGCATCGTTCCTTCCTGCCAGCGGCCCGGTCCGCATGAATCCGCCGGTTTTCTGGTTCTCGGCAACCTTCATTCTGCTGTTCGGTGTCGTGGTGATGGCGTTGCCCGAGCAGGCCGGTGCCTGGTTGCTGGCGGCGCAAAATTGGGCAGCCAATACGGTTGGCTGGTACTACATGCTGGCGATGACCCTGTATCTGGTCTTCGTGGTGGTCACCGCGTTATCGGGCTACGGCAAGATCAAACTCGGTGCCGACCACGACGAGCCCGAATTCAGTTATCTGTCCTGGGCCGGCATGTTGTTCGCGGCCGGTATCAGCATCACCCTGTTTTTCTTCTGTGTATCCGAACCGCTGACTCACCTGCTCGCACCACCGCAAGGTGAGGCGGGCACTGCGGACGCGGCGCGCCAGGCGATGCAGATCCTGTTTCTGCACTGGGGCCTGCACGGCTGGGGCGTGTTTGCCTTCGTCGGTATGGCGCTGGCCTACTGCGCGTATCGACACAACCTGCCGCTGGCCCTGCGCTCGGCGCTCTATCCACTGATCGGCAAGCGTATCAATGGTCCCATCGGCTACGCGGTGGATGGCTTCGGCATCATCGCCACGGTGTTCGGCCTCGGCGCCGACATGGGCTTTGGCGTGTTGCACCTCAACTCGGGGCTGGACTACTTGTTCGGCATCGCCCACACCCAGTGGATTCAGGTCGGCCTGATCACGCTGATGATGGGGGCGGCGATCATCGTGGCGGTGTCCGGTGTCGACAAAGGCGTGCGGGTCATGTCCGACATTAACATGCTGCTGGCCTGCGCGCTGCTGCTGTTTGTGCTGTTCGCCGGCCCCACGCAGCACCTGCTCAATACCTTGATCCAGAACCTTGGCGATTATCTCGGCGCGTTGCCGATGAAGAGTTTCGATCTTTACGCTTACGACAAACCCAGTGACTGGCTGGGCGGCTGGACAGTGTTCTATTGGGCCTGGTGGATTGCCTGGGCGCCGTTCGTGGGGCTGTTCATCGCGCGGATTTCCCGTGGCCGCACCCTGCGCGAATTCGTCTTCGGCGTGCTGTTGATTCCACTCGGTTTCACCCTGGCGTGGATGTCGATTTTCGGCAACAGCGCCATCGACCAGGTACTCAACCACGGCATGTCGGCGCTGGGCCTGTCGGCCATCGACAATCCGTCGATGGCGCTTTACCTGCTGCTGGAAACCTACCCGTGGAGCAAAACCGTCATTGCAGTCACGGTGTTCATCAGCTTCGTGTTCTTCGTGACTTCCGCCGATTCCGGCACGGTGGTGCTGTCGACATTGTCCGCCAGGGGCGGCAATCCGGATGAAGACGGGCCGAAATGGCTGCGGGTGTTCTGGGGGGCAATGACCGCGCTGGTGACCAGTGCGCTGTTGTTCTCCGGCAGCATCGATGCGTTGAAGTCGGCGGTGGTGCTGACCTCGCTGCCGTTTTCGCTGATCCTGCTGTCCATGATGTGGGGACTGCACAAAGCGTTTTATCTGGAGTCGCAGAGGAAGATCGCGCAGATGCACTCGCTGGCACCGGTGTCCGGTTCACGGCGCGGTGGCTGGCAGCAGCGCTTGAGCCAGGCCGTGCATTTTCCGTCGCGGGACGAGGTGTATCGTTTTCTCGATTCGACGGTGCGTCCGGCCATCGACGAAGTGTCGGCGGTGTTCATCGAAAAGGGCCTGAGCGTCGCCACGCATTCGGAACCGGTCACCGACAGCGTCAGTCTGGAAATCGGTCACGGCGACCAGCACCCGTTCATCTATCAGGCGCGGATGCGTGGCTATTTCACCCCGTCGTTCGCCTTGGGCGGTATGGGCTCCCGGGAACTCAAGAATCGCCGTTACTACCGCGCCGAAGTGCATTTGAGTGAAGGCAGCCAGGATTACGACCTGGTGGGTTACAGCAGGGAGCAGGTGATCAACGACATCCTGGACCAGTACGAGCGGCACATGCAGTTTCTGCATTTGGTGCGCTGATCGTCGGTCACGCCTCGTTGGTCAGCACCATGAACAGCACCAGCGCCGCCACCGGGACCCCGAACACGGCGCTGCCAACCACCAGTTCCGTGCTCAACGGCTGGCCAGCATGCACCATGCCGACCGCGCCATTGATCAGCGTCAGGGCCAGCCACAGCCCGATGAAGCTGTAGGCCAGCGTCTGGCGGGTGAAGCCGATCTTCTCGCCGATGTACAGCATCAGGGCCAGAAGGATCAGGCCGAAGGTGATGATGATGGTGGTGTGCATGGTCGACTATGCCCGTCGGAATTACGTTGTCCTTAAGACCGTTTTCGCGAGCAGGCTCGCTCCCACAAGGATCACTGTGAACCCTGTGGGAGCGAGCCTGCTCGCGATTGGATTCACTACGGTTTCAATGTGAGCTTAGTCAAACCAGCCCGCCATTGACCCGCAGAATCTGCCCGTTGACCCACGCCGAATCAGGCCCGGCCAGGAAGGAAACGACGCGGGCGATGTCTTCCGGTTGTCCGAGGCGTTCCAGCGGGGCCATTTTGGCGAAGGTCTGGATCTGTTCCTCGCTCTTGCCGTGCAGGAACAGCTCGGTCGCAACCGGGCCGGGCGCCACGGCATTGACGGTGATGTTGCGCCCGCGCATTTCCTTGGCGAACACCTGGGTCAGGGATTCGACCGCAGCCTTGCTGGCGATGTACACGGCGTAACCCGGCAGATTCAAACCGACCGTGCTGCTGGAAAAATTGATGATTCGTCCTCCGGCATTGAGGCGTGTGGCGGCTTCGCGCAGGGTGTTGAAGGTGCCGCGTGCGTGGATGTTGAAGTTCTGCTCGAACAACTCGTCGCTGTGTTGCGCCAGCGGCATGACCTTGAGTACGCCGGCGTTGTTGACCAGCACATCGATCTTGCCCAGTTGTGTTTCGACTTCGTCGAACATCCGCCGCACATCGTCGGCGCTGCCAACGTCGGCCTTGATCGCTATGGCTCGATGCCCGGCCTGACGCAGCTCCACCACCAATTTCGAGGCATCGCCTGCGCTGCTGGCGTAATTGATGGCAACGGCAAAACCTTCGCTGGCCAGTTGTCGGGCGATGACTGCGCCGATGCCGCGGGAGGCGCCGGTCACGAGGGCAACTTTCGAGTTCTGGTGGGTCATGGCTTGTTTCCTCTGAATGGGGGGGTGAAGCCAATTTCACATGTTTACTCAGGTGGATAAATGCACCAGAGTTGCCTTGACTGTTCAAGAAACACCAACAATCAATAGCCGGGAGCGCACAGTGGATCAAGTCAAGGCGATGAAGGTTTTCGTGCGGATCTACGAGCGCAGCAGCTTCACCCGGGCGGCGGATGATCTGGACATGCCGCGCGCGACGCTGACCCACACCCTCAATCAGTTTGAAGCCTGGCTCGGCACGCGCTTGCTGGAGCGCAGCACGCGCAAGGTGCGGCCTACGCTCGATGGCGAGGCGTACTACCGGCGTTGCGTGCAATTGCTCGCGGAGCTGGAGGAAGCTGAACTGGCGTTCCGCAGCGTGGCGCCGAAAGGGCGGCTGCGGGTGGATCTGCAAGGTACGCTGGCCAGGCACTTCGTGATTCCGGCGCTGCCGCAATTCATGGCGCGCTACCCGGATATCGAGCTGTCCATCAGCGAGGCTGACCGCCTGGTGGACCTGATCGCCGAAGGTGTCGACTGCGTGCTGCGCGCCGGAACCCTGAGCGATTCGGCACTGATCGGCAAACGCATCGCCAGCCTGCGCCAGATCACCTGCGCCAGCCCCACTTATTTGCGTAAACACGGCGAACCGAAAAACCTCGACGACCTGAAAAACCACCGCGCCGTGAATTACGTTTCCCGCACCACCGCCAAGCGGTTTCCGTTTGAATTCATGGTCGATGGTGAACGCCAGGAAGTGGCCATCGAAGGTGCCGTTTCAGTGTTCGGCGCTGAAATCTACGCTGCTTCCGCCATTGCCGGTCTGGGCCTGATCCAGTGTCCGCACTACCGCATGGAAACGCAGATTGCCCAGGGTCTGATCCGCGAAGTGCTCACCGACACGCCACCGCCGCCGATGCCGATATCCGTGCTGTACCCGCACAATCGACACCTGTCGCCACGGGTTCGGGTGTTTGTGGATTGGTTGGGGGAGGTATTTGCCGATGCGCGTTGACTCGTTGTCATAGATTGCCGGATGGTATCGGTGGAATTCTGTGAAACGTTTCAGCAATTTGTCGAGTCAGAGGTTTTTTGGCGTTTGTCCGGGCGTATGCTGGGTGACTGGCGAAGCAGTCGACACCCGATTGAAGACAGACAAGAGAGGACTCGATGACTTACACCGCTGCTGAAAACCGCTACGACTCCATTCCTTACCGCCGTGTGGGCCGCAGCGGGCTGGTGCTGCCGGCGTTGTCCCTGGGCCTGTGGCACAACTTCGGCGACAGCACGCCCATCTATACCCAGCGGACGCTGCTGCGCACGGCGTTCGACCTTGGCATCAACCACTTCGACCTGGCCAACAACTACGGCCCGCCCTACGGCAGTGCCGAGATCAATTTCGGTCGTTTGCTGCGTGAGGATTTCAAGCCGTACCGCGACGAGCTGATTATCTCCAGCAAGGCTGGCTGGGACATGTGGCCCGGTCCTTATGGGCAAGGCGGCGGTTCGCGCAAGTATGTGCTGGCCAGCCTTGATCAGAGCCTGCAACGCCTGGGCCTGGACTACGTGGACATTTTCTATTCGCACCGTTTCGATCCGGACACGCCACTGGAGGAAACCGCCAGCGCACTGGCCACGGCCGTGCAGCAGGGCAAGGCGCTGTATGTCGGCATCTCGTCGTATTCCGGCGTGAAAACCCGTGAGATGGCGGCGTTGCTCAAGGAATGGAAAGTCCCTCTGCTCATCCATCAGCCGGCGTACAACCTGCTCAACCGCTGGGTGGAAAAGGACCTGTTGGACACCACCGAAGCGCTTGGCGCCGGTGTGATTGCTTTCACGCCCCTGGCCCAGGGACTGCTGACCGACAAGTACCTCAAAGGCGTACCGGCGGATGCGCGGGTCAATCGACCGGGTGGTGGATCGCTGCAGGCGTCGCATTTGTCGCAAGGCAACCTGGCGCAGGTGCATGCACTCAACGAGATCGCCAGGCGCCGCGGTCAGAGCCTGGCACAAATGGCGCTGGCCTGGACCCTGCGCGACCCTCGGGTGACTTCGGCGCTGATTGGTGCGAGTCGGCCGGAGCAAATCATCGAAAACGTCGGGGCCTTGAGCAATCTGTATTTCAGTCGAGAGGAGCTGTTGGAGATCGACCGGTTTGCCCAGGAAGGCGGGATTAATCTTTGGGAAAAGCCTTCGACGGCTGAATGACAAGTTGGCGCCGGACTATTCGGCGCCTTTCGGATCGCCATCGCGAGCAGGCTCGCTCCCACATTTGATCGTTCCCACGCTCTGCGTGGGAATGCAGCCCGGGACGCTCCGCGTCCCAACGATCTCGGATCAGAAGCCCGCGGCTTGGCCGGAACGCGGAGCGTCCCTTGAGGCATTCCCACGCGGAGCGTGGGAACGATCATCGCAGTCAGCGAAAGAACGGCGCATCCCCCAACACCGTTGCCCGCTGCATCACCCGCCGCGCCGGCCGGTAGTCGTCGACCGCGTAATGCTGCGTCACACGGTTGTCCCAGAACGCGATGTCGTCCTTCTGCCAACGCCAGCGTAGGGTGAATTCCGGTCGGGTGGCGTGGGCGAACAGGAACTTCAGAATCGTCTCGCTCTCGGTTTCCGACAGCTCGTTGATCCTGGCGGTGAAGCCTTCGTTGACGAACAGCGAGCGACGCCCGCTCACAGGATGCGTGCGGATCACCGGGTGCGACAGCGGCGGATACTTGCGTCGGGTTTCTTCCCACTGCACCAGTGCCTCTGGTGAATTGCCATGGCGTTCCAGCGGGAACGAACGGGTGAAATCGTGGGTGGCGGTCAGCCCTTCAAGCAGGGTTTTCATTGGCGCCGACAAAGCTTCATAGGCCGCAATACCGCTGGCCCACAGGGTATCGCCGCCGAATTCCGGCAGCAGCTTGGCGCTGAGTACCGCGCCCATGGCCGGGGTGGGCAGGAACGTCACATCGGTGTGCCAGATCGCGTTGTCGCGCACGTCGGTGACTGCGGTGTCGAGGATCAGCACTTCCGGTTGTTCCGGCACGTTGGGGTAGATCGGGTGAATGTGCAGGTCGCCGAAATTGGCGGCGAACCGCGCCTGTTGCTGCGGTGTGATCGGCTGGTCACGGAAGAACAGCACTTGGTGCTTGAGCAATGCCTGTTCGATGGCATCGCGCTGTTCCAGATTCAACGGCTGGCTGATGTCGACGCCGCTGATTTGCGCGCCGAGGGCAGAACTCAAGGGGGTGATATTCAAGCTGCTCATGGACGTTCTCTTTAATGACAGACTGTGGGAGCGAGCCTGCTCGCGATGGCGGTGGAACAGTCACAGCGTTGTCGTCTGACATACCGCAATCGCGAGCAGGCTCGCTCCCACATTGAAAATCTTCAGTGGGCCTGGCCGTGCCATGGCACCAGTTTGCGTTGCAGGGCGCGCAGGCCCATTTCCATGGCAAAGGCGATCAGTGCAATGACCAGAATGCCCAGCACCACGACATCAGTGACCAGAAACTGCGCGGCCGACTGCACCATGAAGCCCAAACCACTGGTGGCGGCAATCAGCTCGGCGGCGACCAGGGTCGACCAACCCACGCCCAGGCCAATGCGCACCCCCGTCAAAATGTCCGGCAGGGCACTCGGCAAAATCACATGGCGGATCAACTGCGCTCGCGTTGCCCCCAGCGACTGCGCGGCACGCAGTTTGGCCGGGTCGACCGTGCGCACGCCCGTGGCGGTCGCGATGGCAATCGGTGCAAAAATCGCCAGGTAAATCAGCAGGACTTTCGACAGCTCGCCGATGCCGCACCAGATCACGATCAGTGGCAAATAGGCCAATGGCGGAATAGGGCGGTAGAACTCGATCAAGGGATCGATAACACCACGAGCGATCCGGTTGGCGCCGATGGCAATGCCAACCGGCACCGCGGTCAGCACGGCGAAGCCAAGGCCCAGGCCGATGCGAGCGAGGCTCGCCTTCAGGTGCTGCCACAGGGTCGAATCCATGTAGCCACTGGTCGCCAGCAGCCAGCCTTTTTGCACGACGGCCGACGGCGGCGGCAAGAACAATGGCTCGATCAAACCGCTCGCCGTCACGGCCCACCAGATAACGATAAGCGCGATCAAGGTCAGCACACTGATCCAGCGCGTACTCAAACTGCGACGGGCAGGTGGTGCAGTGGTGCCGGCTTTCACTGCTACGGCGGGAATCTGATAACTGCTCATGCGCGCTCCTGCCGCTGAGCGGCGCTGCGTTGGGAGAAGACACGGGCGAGCACATGCTCACGGGTTTCGATAAAGCGCGGGTCGGATTTGATCGAGCGGGCAGACTCCCCGGCCGCGTAACGCTGGCCGAAATCCAGGCTCAATCGCTCGACGATTTGCCCGGGGTTGGGGGCCAGCAGAATCAGGTCGGTGGCCAGGAATACCGCTTCTTCAATGTCGTGGGTGATCAGGAACACCGGTTTGTCGGTGCGCCGCCAGACTTGCAGCAGCAATTCCTGCATCTGTTCGCGGGTGAAGGCATCGAGAGCACCGAAGGGTTCATCCATCAGCAGCACGCGAGGGTCGGCGGCAAGGGCGCGGGCCAGGCCGACCCGCTGTTTCTGGCCGCCGGAGAGTTGCCAGGTGCGGCGACTCTCGAACCCGGCAAGATCCACCAGCGCGAGCATTTCCCGGGCGCGAAGTTCGCGTTTTTGCCGGTCGACGCCTGCCAGTTCCAGGCCGAAGCCAACGTTGGCCAACACGTCCTGCCAGGGCAGCAGTGCGTCGTCCTGGAACACCACTCCGCGTTCAGCGCTTGGGCCTTTGACCGGCACGCCATCGAGGGTGATGCGCCCGGCGCTGGGTTCGACGAAGCCGGCAATCAGGTTCAACAGCGAAGTCTTGCCACTGCCGGAGGGGCCCAGGGCCACCAGCAGTTGCCGGGGCCCAAGGTTCAGTGAAATATCCGCCAGCACAGGGTCCGGGCTGCCGGGGTACTGTGCGCTGATGCGCTCCAGCTGTAGCAAGGCCATCGCGGTGAACTCCCGATCAGTTGGTGATGAACTTGGCGTTCACGTAGGGCGCGTAGTCCGGCAGCACAGCCTCGACCTTGCCTTGCTCCTTGAGGAACACGGCGGTATCGGTGATCGCCTTGGTGGTCGGGGCGCCGAGCGTGACCACCTGATCAGCCGCCAACGGGTAGACGTTGCCTTGCAGCAGCAGCGGAATGTCGCTGGCCTTGGCACCGGACAGCTTCACCAGCTTGTCGACGTTGCTCGGGTTGGCGAGCCAGGCTTGCGGGTCTTTGCGGTAACCGGCGTAGGCATCGAGTGTCACCTTGGCGAATGCCGTGACGATTTCAGGATGCTTCTCGGCGAAATCCTTGCGCACGATCCAGGCATCGAAGGTTGGCGCACCGAACTTGGCCAGTTCGCCGGAGGTGATCAGCACTTTGCCGTTTTCCTTGGCGACACCCAGTGCCGGGTCCCATACGTAAGTGGCGTCGATGTCACCGCGTTTCCAGGCGGCAATGATCGCGGGCGGGGCGAGGTTGAGAACGGTGACTTTCGACGGGTCGATGTTCCAGTGCTTCAACGCCGCCAGCAGGCTGTAGTGACCGGTGGATACGAACGGTACGGCGACCTTCTTGCCGATCAGGTCTTGCGGCGTCTTGATCCCGGAACCATCACGGGCCACCAGGGCTTCGGCCGCGCCGATCTGGGTGGCGATAAGGAACGTTTCCACCGGCACTTTCCGGGTGATGGCGGCGGTCAGGGGGCTGGAACCGAGGTAGCCGATTTGCACGTCGCCGGAAGCGATGGCGGCGATGATGTCCGCACCGTTATCGAACTTGCGCCAGTTGATGTCGGCCTTGGTGGCTTTTTCGTAGGCGCCATCGGCCTGGGCGACTTTCGCCGGGTCGACGGTGGTCTGGTAGGCGACAGTGACGTCAGCGGCTTGGGCAATAAAACTTGCTGCCGCCAGGGAAGCGGCCGCCAGCAGGCGAAGAGGGAAAGTCAGTTTCATCATTAAGCTCCTTGTCAGGCGACCGAGGATCGGCGTGAAAAGAAGACTAAATGATCTAAGAATTCAAAAATAAATAACTTTTTCGAATGAGCTTATTAACGGAAAAATCTATGTCACGTAACTGATCGTTCCCGCGCTCTGCGTGGGAATGCAGCCCGTGACGCTCCGCGTCACTGGACGCAGAGCGTCCCTTGAGGCGTTCCCACGCGGAGCGTGGGAACGATCGGTACTCACGGCGAATCGCGAGCAGGCTCGCTCCCACAAGGACAACACATACCCTGTGGGAGCGAGCCTGCTCGCGATAAGGTCCGAAAGACCTTCAGATGTCAGTTGCTGATCGCCAGGATGCTCGCCTGATACGAACCGACAAATACATCGAAATCGCCGACTTCGTTCTGCTCCAGCTCAACCTGCTGGGCCAGCGACGAGCGCGCCAGTTCTTCGAATTTCGCCTGCTGCTCGGCCGGCAACGGCTCGCTGCGGAAAAACTCCGCATGGGCCCGGCTCTGGCGCAGGGAGAACTGGGCGAAGCTTTCCTTGTGCTCGGCCATGGCCGCCAGGACCTGGGCCGATGGCGTCAGGGACGGATCGTTGACCTTGGCCAGTTGCGCATCCAGTGCCTTGTTGTGGGCATCGCCGCCATGGCTTTGATCCAGCAGCGCGGCCAGTGGCGCAATGTTTTCCAGCAACTCGCCAGCCCATTGCTTCAGGTCTACCGGCTGGCCGTCGCGTTGCAGTTGCAGACCCGGGCGACGACCTTCCTTGACCACGCTGAGGAAGTTCGACGTTGCGTTGCCGCAGCTGGTGTTGGTCAGCAGCGGGCTGTCGTTCAGGGCGCAGTACAGCAGGAACGCGTCGAGGAACCGCGACTCGGTGATATCGATGCCCATCGGCATGAACGGGTTGATGTCCAGGCAGCGTACTTCAACGTACTGGATGCCGCGGGCCATCAGGGCCTGGATAGGTCGCTCGCCGGAATAGGTCACGCGTTTGGGGCGAATGTTGGAGTAGTACTCGTTTTCGATCTGCAGGATGTTGGTGTTGAGCTGGACCCACTCACCGTCCTTGTGCGTGCCGACTTCGACATAGGGTGCGTAGGGCGTGGCCACCGCTTTGCGCAGGCTGTCGGTGTAGCTGGTCAGGTCGTTGTAGCAGGGTGTCAGGCCTGCCTGGGCGTTGCTCTGGTAGCCCAGGTCGCTCATGCGCAGGCTGGTGGCGTACGGCAGGTACAAGGTGTCCGGGTCCAGCTGCTCCAACTGGTGCGCACGCCCGCGCAGGAAGCCGGCGTCCAGTGCCGGCGATGCACCGAACAGGTACATCAGCAGCCAGCTGTAGCGGCGGAAGTTGCGGATCAGGGCGATGTACGCCGACGACTGGTAATCGCGATCGGTGCCGACAAAACCTTCGGTGGCCTTGAGCAGCGGCCAGAGCTTTTCCGGCAGGGAAAAGTTGTAGTGAATCCCGGCGATGCACTGCATGGTCTTGCCGTAGCGCAGTGCCAGGCCCTTGCGGTACACGTACTTGAGCTGGCCGATATTGGATGTGCCGTAATAGGCGATCGGAATATCTTCCTCGGCCGGCAAGGGGCACGGCATCGACGGGCTCCACAGGTACTCGTTGCCGAGCTTGCTGTAGGCGAAGCGGTGAATGCTGTCCAGGCTCGCCAGCGTATCGGCCGGGTCGTGCAGTGCCGGCGTGATGAACTCCAGCAGCGACTCGGAATAGTCGGTGGTGATTTGTTCGTTGGTCAGCGCGGAGCCCAGTTCTTCCGGGTGCGGCGTTTGCGCCAGGCGTCCCTCGTCGGTCACACGCAGGCATTCACGTTCGATGCCGTGAAGGCACTGTTCGAGCAGAGAGAGGTTGGCGCGCTCGCCGAGCAGGGCCAGGCGGCGGTTGAGAAGTTCGCTCAAGTTGGATTCCTTCACGCGTCAGTCGCCCCAATATGGGGGTGGGCAAGACGGTCTACAAGGGTGAAGTTGAAACTGGCGTTATCGCCTGGTTTTTGTCGCCGATTGATCCAAATCCTGTAGGAGCGAGCATGCTCGCGATGGTCTGAAGATCGCCGCGGGGTTTCAGGTACCCAGCGGTATCGTTGACGTCCATCGCGAGCATGCTCGCTCCTACAGGGAAAGGCACTGCGTCGAAATTAACTCAAATCGATGACAGGTAGCTACAGGACAGCGAACGTGCCTTGTGCTTTAGCGACCAGTTTGTCGCCCTGCATCACATCGGCCTCGACCACCAGCGTGCGACGGCCCGGGTGGATCACCCGCGCCGTGCACATCACCTCGCCGTCGGACACGGCACGGATGTAGTTGATTTTGCATTCGATGGTCGCACTCTGCTGGTCAAAGCCGTGGGTGCTGGAGCAGGCCAGACCCATGGCGATATCCACCAGACTGAACAAGGCGCCGCCGTGCAGCTTGCCGCCACGATTGCGCAGCTGCGGTTCCAGCACCAGGGCGACTTGCGCCACCCCGGTTTCCAGGCTGTGCAGGCGGCAACCCAACAGCTTGAAAAACGCGCTCTCGACGAGCCCGGCCGGAATGTCCATCAGCGTTTCTTCAACTGTTTGGCATTGGCGAACAGCGAAGCCATGGCGTTGTTGGCAGGAGCAGGCGCTGCAGTTTCCTTGCGCGGGGCATTGTTCTGCGATTGGCGTGGCGCCGAACCAGGGCGGGAGCCACGGGCACCGTCGATTTTTTCGCCAGGCGTGTCACTCATGCGCATCGACAGGCCAACGCGCTTGCGCGGGATGTCGACTTCCATGACCTTCACCTTCACCACGTCGCCAGCCTTGACCGCTTCCCGTGGGTCCTTGATGAATTTCTCCGAAAGCGCGGAGATATGCACCAAACCGTCCTGATGTACGCCGATATCGACGAATGCGCCAAACGCTGTGACGTTGGTCACCACGCCTTCGAGGATCATCCCCAGCTCCAGGTCTTTGAGGTCTTCGACCCCTTCCTGGAATTCGGCGGTCTTGAACTCCGGACGCGGGTCACGACCCGGTTTTTCCAGTTCTTGCAGGATGTCGGTGACAGTCGGCAGGCCGAAGGTTTCGTCGGTGAACTTTTTCGGGTCCAGGCGCTTGAGGAACGCGGCATCGCCGATCAATGAGCGAATGTCACGGTTGGTTTCAGCGGCAATGCGCTGCACCAGAGGGTAGGCTTCCGGGTGAACTGCAGAGGAGTCCAGCGGGTTTTCGCCGTTCATGACACGCAGGAAACCGGCAGCCTGTTCAAAGGTTTTTTCACCCAGGCGAGCGACCTTCTTCAACGCCGCGCGGGTTTTGAACGCGCCGTGCTCGTCGCGGTGGCTGACGATGTTTTGCGCCAGGGTCGCGTTAAGACCGGAGATCCGCGCCAGCAGCGCCACGGAGGCGGTGTTGACGTCGACGCCGACGGCGTTCACGCAGTCTTCGACCACGGCATCCAGGCCGCGGGCCAGTTTCAACTGCGACACGTCGTGCTGGTACTGACCGACGCCAATTGACTTCGGATCGATTTTCACCAGCTCCGCCAATGGGTCCTGCAGGCGACGGGCAATCGACACGGCGCCACGGATCGATACGTCCAGATCCGGGAATTCCTTGGCTGCCAGTTCCGACGCCGAGTACACCGATGCACCCGCCTCGGACACCATGACCTTGGTCATTTTCATCGCAGGGTATTTTTTGATCAGCTCGATGGCCAGCTTGTCGGTTTCACGGCTGGCGGTGCCGTTGCCGATGGCGATCAGGTCCACCGAGTGCTTGGCACACAGGGCCGCGAGGATCGCGATGGTCTGGTCCCATTTGTTGTGCGGCACATGCGGGTAAACCGTGGCGTGGTCCAGCAGCTTGCCGGTGGCATCGACCACGGCGACCTTGCAGCCGGTACGCAGGCCCGGGTCGAGGCCCAGCGTGGCGCGCGGGCCGGCCGGTGCCGACAGCAGCAAATCGTGCAGGTTGTGCGCGAATACGTTGATCGCTTCGGTTTCCGCGCCATCGCGCAGTTCGCCCAGCAGGTCGGTTTCCAGGTGGGTGTAAAGCTTGACCTTCCAGGTCCAGCGCACCACTTCGCCCAGCCATTTATCGGCCGGCCGGTTCTGGTTGGCGATGCCGACGTGCTGGCCGATCATGCCTTCGCAAGGGTGCAGGGTGCCCGGCAGTTCGTCGCCGACTTTCAGTGCGGAACTGAGGATACCTTCGTTGCGGCCACGGAAAATCGCCAGGGCGCGGTGCGACGGCATGCTCTTGAGCGGTTCGTCGTGTTCGAAGTAGTCGCGGAACTTGGCGCCTTCCTCTTCCTTGCCGGCGATCACGCGGGCACTGAGGGTGGCTTCCTGCTTGAGGAAGTTGCGCAGCTTGTCCAGCAGGCCGGCATCTTCGGCGAAGCGTTCCATCAGGATGTATTTGGCGCCTTCGAGGGCGGCCTTGACGTCGGCCACGCCTTTTTCAGCGTTGATGAAGCGTGCCGCTTCTGCTTCCGGGGCCAGCGAAGGATCGTTGAACAGACCGTCGGCCAGGTCGCCGAGGCCGGCTTCCAGGGCGATCTGGCCCTTGGTGCGGCGCTTCTGCTTGTACGGCAGGTACAAGTCTTCGAGGCGGGTCTTGGTGTCGGCGAGCTTGATGTCGCGTTCGAGCGCGGGGGTCAGCTTGCCTTGCTCCTGGATGCTGGCAAGGATGCTGATACGCCGTTCGTCGAGTTCTCGCAGGTAGCGCAGGCGCTCTTCCAGATGACGCAGTTGGGTGTCATCGAGGCTGCCGGTCACTTCTTTCCGGTAACGGGCGATGAAGGGCACGGTTGAGGGTTTCCAGATCGCTGACCTTGCTGTGCAGGCTGGTCAATTGACCATTCGGATTGAGCTCGAATTCAAGTTTCTGTCCATGCTTGAGCTGGC